>CALMFH010000066.1 GCA_937864925.1 uncultured Alphaproteobacteria bacterium
GAGCATCTCGTCACCCTCGACCACCTGCGTCAGGTCATCGGCTTCCGCGGCTACGCCCAGCGCGACCCGCTGAACGAGTACAAGACCGAGGCCTTCACCCTGTTCGAGGGACTGCTCACCGGCCTGCGCCGCGCCGTCACCTCGCAGATGATGCGCATCGAACTGGTGCCCCAGGAGCCGGCCGAACTACCGCCGATGCAGGCCCATCACGTCGACGCCACGACCGGCTTCGATCAGATCACCGGCGACGCCCCGAGCGCCACTGCCGTCGATCCGAACGATCCGTCGACCTGGGGCCGGGTGGCGCGCAACGCGCCCTGCCCCTGCGGCTCGGGCAAGAAGTACAAGCACTGCCACGGCGCCTTCGCCTGAGGCCGCTCGCGCCGATGGTTCCGATCACCAGGGCTGCCCTTCGGGGCGGCCTTCGTCGTTTCGGCCCGGAGCTGCGACGAAGCACGACGACGACGGCGCGCAGACCCGGAAACGCGAGCGCGGCCCGAAGGCCGCGCTCGCGGAATCCTGAAACGAGCCCCGTTCGAATCACCCACCGAACGGATTGAGCTTCTTCCACAAGGGCTTGTCGCTCTCGGCGGCGGGAGCCGCGGCCGGGGGAGCGGCCGCCGGGACGCTCGTCGTCGCATAGGTCGCGGCCCCGCCCTGAGCCGGTCGAGCCGCCGGAACCGGACCGGCGACCGGCTTGGCCGGGGCGGTCGGAGCGGCGGCCGCCGTCGCCGGCGGCGTCACGGCAGGAACCGCTGCGGCGGCCGGCTTCGCCGGTTGCGATCCGCCGAACGAGCCGAAGGAGAACAGCCGATCGGTGATACTCGCTTCGCCCCCGCCGGCCGTCTCCTCGACCAGCGCCATACGGGTTGTCGCCGTCAACGGCGACGGACGCGGCAGCGGCACGGCGATCGGCGTCGCGGCGACGGGCACCCCCGCCTCCTCCGTCGATCCCCCGAACAGGCCGGCCAGGGCGGTGCCCGCCGGCTTCTGCGGCTTCGACTTCTCGAGCTTCTCGGCGACCAGGCGTTCGGTCTCCTTGCGGTCGACGTCGTCGAGTTCGGCAGCGGCCACCTTGAAGGCCTTGTCGTCCTCCGCCTGCTTCGCCGCCACCTTGGTGGTGAGCTCCTCCGACACTTCGAAGGCCGGGCAGGCGCCGGTGGCATTGAAGGTGGCCGACGCCGGATCCTTCGGCTGGGCGTCGAAGACATAGCGCTTCTCGCAGACGTCGACCTTGGGCTCGAGTTTGGTCACCTCGAAATGGTCGTGGCCCTGCTTGATGTTCTTCCAGAACGCCATGTTGGGGTTCTTGCGGTGCCTGGCCATGTTCTCCGCCGTCATGCGGAACGGATAGGCCTGCACCTGGAACGACTTCTGACCCCCGGCGAAGGCTTCGCGTGCCAGACCATAGATCTCCTCGATCTGCTCGTCGGTGCCGATGAAGCAGCCCGCCGACGGCGTGCAGCCGCCGTGCACCATGATCGCCGCACCGGTCCGGCCCCAGGCGCGATCGAAGGCGTTGGGATAGCCGACGTCGTAGGACAGGTGATACTGCGAGTTCGGGTTCATCCGCCACGGCGTGACGGTGTAGAAGCCTTCCGGCGACTGCTTGTCGCCTTCCTTGATCTTCGGCCCCGGCCCGCCGCCGGTGGTGCACAGGGGATAGGTCTTGAGCAGGGCGAAGCGACCGGTCTTGTCGCGCTTCCACACCTCGAGCGCCTTCTCCTGTTTGAAGGCGCGCACCAGGATCGGATCGTCCTTGCGCATGCCCTTGCTCTCCATGAGCGCGAGCACGTCCGGCTTCAGCGGCCGCGTGGCCTTGCCCGGTCCGAGGGTCGACCGCATCTCGTCCTGACAGGACGCCGCGAGAAGGCCGAACCCGGCGATCATCGCGACCCGCAGCATCGTCTTCGACAGCATGTACTCACCCGAGTGAAGAGTGCGATCGTGACCACCCGCCTCCGTCCCGCCGGGTTCACCGGCCGATGGAGCGAGCATTCGTAGTCGTCTGCCCCGGCGATGAGCGTGCCGCCGGTGGTCGTTCTCGCTCGACGCTACTCCAGCCTCCTTCACCGATGGTTACCGAACGGCGAACGATCGGTGGAGAGCGGTGCGACGATTTCCGCTGATAATCTAGCTCAAACCGAGCAATGCGGCAAAACCGCGTCCACTACGTAGCGCGTCGCGCCGCATCTGGCTCGGTCTCGCCCGGCGATCCGCCCGCCGCGACCGGCCGCCTGTCGTCGTTCAGAGGCTGCGACCGATCGCCAGGAACTTGTCGAAGCGCGCGTTGCGCAACTCGTCGGCCGAGAGCGGCGCCAGTTCCCCGAGCGCCTTGGTGATCACTTCGCCGGCGGCGTCGATCACTTTCTCCGCCGCGCGGTGGGCACCACCGAGCGGCTCCGCCACGATGCCGTCGATCACCTTGAACTTCAGCAGGTCCTGCGCGGTGATCTTCATGCCCATCGCCGCGTCCTGGGCCCGGGCGCTGTCGCGCCACAGGATCGAGGCCGCGCCCTCCGGCGAGATCACCGAATAGATCGCGTGTTCGAGCATGTAGACGCGGTTGGTGGCGGCGATGGCGATCGCCCCGCCCGAGCCACCCTCACCGATGATCACCGCGACATTGGGCACGCCGAGCCCGAGGCAGGCGTCGGTCGATCGTGCGATCGCTTCGGCCTGGCCGCGCTCTTCCGCACCGATGCCCGGATAGGCGCCGGCGGTGTCGACCAGACTGACCACCGGTAGGCCGAAGCGCTCCGCCAGTTCCATGATTCGCACCGCCTTGCGGTAACCCTCCGGCTTGGCCATACCGAAATTGTGCTTGAGCCGCGAAGCGGTGTCGGAGCCCTTCTCGTGGCCGATGACCGCCACCGGCATACCCTTGATACGCCCGAACCCGCCGACGATCGCCGCGTCCTCGCCGAAGACGCGGTCACCGGCGAGCGGCGTGAAGTCCTCGACGAGACGGCCGACGTAGTCGACGAAATGCGGCCGGTCGGGATGTCGCGCCACCTGGGTCTTCTGCCACGGCGTGAGCTTCAGATAGATGTCGGTCAACGCCTGCGTCGACTTCGCCTCGAGCTTCTCGATCTCGTCCTTGACGTCGACCGCCTCGCCCTTCTCCGCCAGGGCGCGGAGTTCCTGGATCTGACCCTCGAGGTCGGCGACCGGCTTTTCGAATTCGAGATAGCTGTGCATGTCTCAGGATGTCCTCGGGAGACGGCCGCTCGCCGGCAGGGGGCGACCGGGCTCCTCCGCCGCGTCCGCCGCCGCGCTCGGCGCTTCGACCCGCGCCCGAGGCGGATCGGCCGTCGCGCCGGGACGGGCCGGCTTCGTCGGCCGCAAATCGCCACGCCCGCCCCCGAATGTCAAGCGAACCCCCGGCCACCGTCGTCGGCCCGTCGTACGAGCGCCGACCTCAGGCGGTCGGATCGGCGAGCGGGTGATGGGTCTCGACCAGTTCGCGGAGCCGCTCGTCGAGGACATGGGTGTAGATCTGCGTCGTCGAGATGTCCGCGTGGCCGAGCAACTGCTGCACCACGCGGAGGTCCGCCCCGTGAGCGAGGATGTGGCTGGCGAAGGCGTGACGCAGCACGTGCGGGCTCACCGTCTCGGCGGGAAGCCCCAGACCGACCGCCAGCCCCTTGAGGTCGCGGGCGAAGGCCTGTCGCGTCGTGTGACCGCTCGCGCTCCACGACGGGAAGAGCCAACGCTCGCCCGCCGTCCATCGTCTCGCCGCCTTCAGGTGATCGACATGGGCGCTCATCGCCGCCTTCGCCTTCGCCGACAGCGGCACCAGACGCTCCTTCGAGCCCTTGCCGCGCACCGTCAGGAACGGCGCCTCGCCCCGGACCGCACTCGCCGGCAGCGACACCAGTTCGGAGACTCGGAGCCCGGTCGCATAGACCGTCTCCAGCAGGCAATGGAGGCGCAGCCGCCGCCCGCGGACCGCCGCGGAGAGTTCACGTCCTTCGCCGTCGTGGGTCGCCTCGGCTCGCCGCTTCGCCGTCTCGATCAACCGATCGACCTCGGCCTCGCTCAACACCCTGGGCAGCGGTCGCCCCTTCTTCGGCGCGTCGATCGTTCCGGTCGGATCGTCGCCGCGGAAGCCTTCGC
>CALMFH010000067.1 GCA_937864925.1 uncultured Alphaproteobacteria bacterium
TCGATCTTGTCGCCCATCGCCTCGATGGCGCGCGGGTTCGGACCGATGAAGACGATGCCGTTGTCCTTCAGCGCCTGACAGAAGGAGGCGCGCTCCGACAGGAAGCCGTAGCCGGGATGCACCGCTTCGGCGCCGGTCGCCTTGCAGGCGGCGATGATCTTGTCGGCGAGCAGGTAGGACTGGGCGGCCTGCGGCGGTCCGAGGTGGACGGCCTCGTCGGCCATCTCGACGTGCATCGCATCACGGTCGGCGTCGGAATAGACCGCGACCGTCTTGATGCCCATCTTGCGCGCCGTCTTGATGACCCGGCAGGCGATCTCGCCACGGTTGGCGATGAGGATCTTCTTGAACATTGGTCGGCACCGGTTCGGTACGAGAGAAGACTTTGTCGAGCTGGTCCGGCAGGAGCCGGAAGCACGACCCGCGGGGCGACGCTGCGGCCCGGATCACCGTCCGGGCCGCCGCCGGCCTCACAGCGGGATGTTGTCGTGCTTCTTCCAGGGGTTCTCGAGGTGCTTGTTGCGCAGCAGGCGCAGCGCCCGGGCGACGCGCGAGCGGGTGGCGTGCGGCTTGATCACGTCGTCGATGTAGCCGCGCTCGGCGGCGACGAACGGATTGGCGAAGCGGCGCTGATACTCGGCGGTGCGGGCGGCGATCTTCTCCGGATCCCCGAGCTCGGAGCGGTAGAGGATCTCGACCGCGCCCTTGGCGCCCATCACCGCGATCTCGGCGGTCGGCCAGGCGTAGTTGAAGTCGCCGCGCAGGTGCTTGGACGACATGACGTCGTAGGCACCGCCGTAGGCCTTGCGGGTGATGACGGTGACCTTCGGCACGGTCGCCTCGGCATAGGCGAACAGGAGCTTGGCGCCGTGTTTGATCAGGCCGCCGTATTCCTGCGCGGTACCGGGCAGGAAGCCCGGCACGTCGACGAAGGTGACGATCGGGATGTTGAAGCAGTCGCAGAAGCGGACGAAGCGCGCCGCCTTCTTCGAGGCGTCGATGTCGAGCACGCCGGCGAGCACCATCGGCTGGTTGGCGACGATGCCGACGGTGCGGCCCTCCATGCGGGCGAAGCCGACGATGATGTTCTTGGCGTGGTTCTGCTGGATCTCGAAGAAGTCGCCCTCGTCGACCGTCTTCAGGATCAGCTCCTTCATGTCGTAGGGCTTGTTCGGATTGTCCGGGATCAGGCTGTCGAGCGAGAGTTCGACGCGGTTGGCGTCGTCCTGGGTCTCGATCTCGGGCAGATCCGCCTTGTTGTTCACCGGCAGGTAGTCGATCAGCCGGCGCATCTGGAGGAGCGCCTCGACGTCGTTCTCGAACGACCCGTCGGAAACCGAAGACTTGGTGGTGTGGACCGAAGCACCGCCGAGCTCTTCGGAGGTGACGATCTCATTGGTCACCGTCTTCACCACGTCCGGACCGGTGACGAACATGTAGCTGGTGTCGCGCACCATGAAGATGAAGTCGGTCATCGCCGGCGAATAGACGTCACCGCCGGCGCAGGGGCCCATGATCACCGAGATCTGCGGGATGACGCCGGAGGCGAGCACGTTGCGCTGGAACACCTCGCCGTAACCGCCGAGCGCCGCCACGCCCTCCTGGATGCGGGCGCCGCCGGCGTCGAACAGGCCGATGATCGGAGCGCGGTTGCGCAGCGCCATCTCCTGCAGCTTGACGATCTTCGCCGCGTGGGTCTCGGACAGCGAGCCGCCGAACACGGTGAAGTCCTTGGCGAAGACGTAGACGGTACGACCGTTGACGGTGCCCGAGCCGATGATGACACCGTCGCCGGCGACCTTGGTGTCACCCATGCCGAATTCGGTGCAGCGATGCTCGACGTAGATGTCGACCTCCTCGAAGGAGTGCTCGTCGAGGAAGACGTCGATGCGTTCACGAGCGGTGAGTTTGCCGCGCTTGTGCTGCGCCTCGATGCGCTTCTCGCCGCCGCCGAGCCAAGCTTCCTTGCGACGACGTTCGAGTTCCGCGAGAATTTCCTTCATGGGAGCGGCCCCGTTTTCTTCGATGCGATCGGGGGCGGTGATTATCACGCCCCGCCCCCCCGGCATAGTGCCTCTAACGTCGGATCCGGAAACGCCCGAAGCGAGTGCCGCGGGCCGGTGACGCCGGAGCGATTGCGCGCCCGCCGATCTCACCGCGATCACTCCGGGCGGCGGTTCGGCTCTCACACGCCCATGAAGGCCGCCGCAGCCTCGAACTCGCGGCGGCGAAAGGCGAGCCGGCGTTCGGCCTCGGCGTCGCGCCCCCACAGTTCGGCGTTCCAGTTCTCGTCGAGATGTGCGGTCGCCCAGGCGGTATCACGGTCGAGTCGGCCCTCGGCGAGAGCGAGGGCGACGACGAAGGAGCCGGTCAGAGTGGTGGCGGTATGGAAGCCCCCGAGCCGCCAGGGGTCCCAGGAGCTCAGCACACCGCGCAACGCCGCCAGCGCCTCGCCGTCCTGGAGCACGTGGACGATGCCTTCGGCGACGAGCAGGCGGGCGCCACAGAACCCCTCGATCCAATCGAGCAGCGGATCCCACGCTTCGGTCTGGCGTTCGACCAGCCGCTCGGGACCATCGGCGCGGTAACAGACGAGATCGGTCGCGGCATATTTCGCCGCGTCGTCGGCGACCTCGTCGAACCGCGCCGCGACCCCGTCGATCACCGAATTGGCGAGCCGGGTGAGTGGCATGGTCGCGGGGTCGACCAGGCTCCCCTGCGCCCGCCATTCGCCCGCGACCGCCTCGGCGACGTCGGCGCGCGGCAACACCAGTTCTTGCTTGCCCGGCGTCTTCACCGCCCGCCCATCGAGCAGGATGCGGAAACCGCCCGCCGCGACCGTGTCGACCGAGACCTCTTTCCAGAAGCGCTTCGGCAGGTCCTTGCGCATCGCCGCACGGGTGCGCTCGACCGGATCGGGTTCGAAGGCCGGCTCCTCGACCGGGGTGGAAGGGTCGTACCAGAGGAGATCACGCATCGGTCGTCACCAGTCGAACAGATGGTCGAGGGTCGGGATCAGTTGGTCGAAACCATGGAGCACGCGCGCCGCGCCGGCCCGCTCCAGCGCGCTTGCCGCATGGTAGCCCCAGCCGACGCCGATCGCGGCGATACCCGCCGTCGTCGCCATCTCGACGTCGTAGGTGGTATCGCCGACGATCACCGCCTTCTCCGGCGCCACCCCGGTCTCGGTGAGCGCCACCCGGATCATGCCGGGATGTGGCTTCGACGGGTTGTCGTCGGCGGTCTGGATGGTGACGAAGCGGCCGTGCAGACCGTGCAGATCGAGGATCGCCCGGACGCCGCGCATCGACTTGCCGGTCGCCAGCCCGAGCACCACGTCGTCGCGCTCCGCGAGCGCATCGAGCACCTCGCGGGCACCCGGATAGAGCGGCTCCTGGTGATCGGCGGAGGTCCTGAGGTCGAAGAACGCACCTTTGTAGGCGGTCGACAGCGCCCGTGCGTCGTCGTCGACCTCGGCTCGGTCGAGGAGCCGCGCCATGGCGGTGTCGAGCGACAGGCCGACGACCCCGAGCGTCTCGGCCCGCGACGGCGCCGGCCGACCGCAGGCGGCGAAGGCGCGGTTCATGGCGGCGGTGATCATGTGTTGGCTGTCGATCAGCGTGCCGTCGACGTCGAAGAGCACGAGGTGCAAGGCCGGTCCCCGGTTGGAGCGAGCCGGCTCGATAGCACGGATCGCAGCAGGGGTCAGCCGCAACGATGCGGCGATCCTACGCCGCGACATCCGAGGCCGAGATGTGAGAGGCGACCGTGGCCGCCCCTCGGGTGAAGCCACGCTCGGAGCGGGAAGCCACCGCCGGTGGCCTCCCGCCCGTCGAAAGAACCGATGCCGACGTCGCGGTCAGCGGACGAGAATGACCCTACGGCGGCGCCACGGGCGAGCGATCACCACCGCCGGCCGTCTGCGGCGCACGACCACCACCGCCGCTTCCGCCGACTCGGTCGGCAGCAGCAGCGAGGCCAGGGCGCCGAGCCCCAACCCGAACAGGGCGCGGCGGGCCATGGGGGAGGTCTTCACGTCTTCCTTCGCCGTTTCGGTGTTCACTTCATTCGCCATGACGTCGTTCTCCTGGTGGCGCTTCCATCTTTCGGGCCCATGCGCATCGAGCGCAAGGTCCCTGCTGCGGTTCGGGCGGTCGACGCCGAACCGTCTCGCCCCGCCCCGTCCATCATCCGGGTCGGTGGGCGAAACCTCATTCCCTCCAGATCTCCGGCGGGCAGGCCTTCGTCTCGGCGACTTCGAGCGCGATCGGCGGATCGAGCGCCCTGTCGTCCGACGATCCGCTCCACAGGGCGCCCGAGACGACGAGCGCCGCGCCGGCCCCACGCCGCAGCAGGTGGGCGGAGACCGGCTCGCCGTCGCGCGAGCCGTCCGGGCCGGCGAGCGAGGCTTCGCAGCGCCATTCCCAGGCTTTTGCCTCGCAGCGGAAGAGATAGCGTCGCGCGCTGCCCGGCGCGCCGCGCAGAGCCCGCAGGGTGAAGGCGTCGACACCGGTCATGAAATCGCCGAGGGCCGGGTTGAAGCCGGCGACGATCGGCACCCCTCCGCCGGTCGCCTTCAGGCAGACGCGGCCTCCCTCCGGCCGGAAGGCCCGGTCGGGCCCGACGGTGGAGCGATCGAGGGCCGTCTGGACGATGGCGCGCAGCGGCGGGCGACCGTCGCGGGCGTAATCGGGGGCGGCGGCGGCGAGCCGTTCGCGGCATTCGGCGATCGGACGCCGCTCCAGGCGGAACCGGCGATCGTCGGCACCGGGCGCGAGGCGGATCTCCTGGGGTGGACGACCGAGCCGTGCCTGATCCGGCGGACGGGTCAGATCGAGACCGGGATCGCTCAGTTCGGCGATGACGGCGCCGTCCTTCGACGACAGCCGAAGCGGGTAGTGAACACCGTCGTCCTCGTCGGCGAAGCAGCCCGGGCGCCCATCGACGTCGCGGCACGAGAGGCTGCGGCTCGCGACGCCGGGCCGATCGGCGCGTTCGACCAGGACGGTCGGGTAGGCTTTCGTCTCGCGGCCGTCGGGATCGGCGTAGTCGGGATCGTCGGGGGTCTCGTAGAGGCCGTTCTTGCCCCAGTGATCCCAGAGATGGATCGTCTTGACCTTCTGGGCCGGGTGCTTCGCCAGGTGTTCGGCGTCATAACCGCGTCCCCAACAGGCGCCCTGACCGCTCGGGAACAGGGTGTCGAGCAGCCCCGCGGCCGAGGCCGTGGCCGGAGCCGCGACGGCGATCGCCAGAGCGAGGGTGCGGATCGAAGTGGAGGAAGCGGCGGGCATCGGCAGGAAGCGCCTCCGGGTAGCTATCACGGGGTGAGCGAGGGAATGCGGGCGGGGCGGGGCAACGCGGCGAAGTCGCGTTCGCCGACGACACGGCGCGTCAGGAGGCGGACGGCGGGTTCGGACGGGGCGCCCTTACGGGGTATGAGCGTGCCGACCCGGTGGGCCGTGGCGACCAGCCGCAGCCACGGGCCGTCGTCGGTGTCTCGGTAGATCCGCCAGCGATCGGTGCGCTCGACCCGGTCGAGGAAGATCTCGCCCGCTTTCGGCGGCTCGACACGGGACCCGGGGTAGGCGCCACCGACCCAGCGGGCGGTGTAGGTCTCGACCACCTCGAACGAGACGGAACGCGGCGAATGCCACTCCCAACGCGGATCGTCGGCGAGACGGATCCTCTCGATCTCGCCGATCATCAGATAGGCGGTGCGATCGATGTCGAGCGGCGTCAGGCGGGCGAGCAGCGCATCGATCTCGGCGATCGTCGGGTTCGGCAGCCCCTCCAGTCGGTTGCCGGCGAGACGCAGTCGGCGAAAGACGAAGCGGCCGTCGATCAGCCGATAGACGACGTCGCCGATCACCTCGACGGTGGTGCCGGGACGGTCGGCGGTGCGGCGCACCGTGACCGAGCGCTTGTACTCGTCGACGAAGAGACCGTTCTCCTCGATGCGCTCGAGGGTGCCGCCACCGCGGAAGACGACGTCGATCACGCCCGGCGCGGCGAGATCGCGACGGATGTCGTCTTCGCTCGGCGGGGTCAGAGCATGGACCGGGCGCGGTGACACCGCCGAGGTGAGGCCGACCGCCGCCGCGACCATCAGAGAGCGCCGAGAGGGGTGGACGCAGGTGTTCGCCATGCGCGAGCCCTCACGTCGTCGCCACGGCCGCCGGTCGACGGCCGGCGAAGCGGCGCACGACGAAGGCGACGACGAGGCCGGCGACGACGAGCCCCGCCGAGAGAAGAGGCCGGGAGGCGAACCAGGCGACCGCGATCGTCACCGAGCCGACCAGGATGGCCGCCGCCAGTGCCACCATCGAGGACGCCCCACCGACGAGATCGCCGACGAAGGGCACCACGTCGGCGAGAACCGAGAGCGGCCCGAGCACCAGTCCGAACCCGAAGGCGAGCAACAGGATGCCGCCGATCCGAACGAGCCAGGTCAACAGCGTGTTGCCGGCCTGGGCGTCGTCGAACACCTGTGCGGGACTCGCCGCGCCGTTGCGCAGGATCTCGATCGAACGACCGTTGGAGGTGGTATAGGCGGTGAAGCCGGTGCCCGTCTGGCGCGCCACGACCGTCGCGTCGGGGGTCGTGGCCACCTCGTAGGAGATGCGCAGGTCACCGAGGCGGGGCCGGGTGGCGTCGACGCCGACGTAGATGCGGCCGTCGACCGGCTGCCCGGCCGCCACGACACCGAAGGTCTTCTGCAGGACGGCGCGATCGAGCCGGTCGACCGGCAATGGCCGGGGAGTGCCGAGCCCGCTCGCCTGAGCCCGGGTCAGGGCGAAGGCGCCGACCCGCGCCGCACCCTGGATCACCGCTTCGCCGGCGAGGGCCACCGGCGGATTGCGGTGGCCGTCGGGCTGCTTGAAGCCGGACCCGTCGACCGGGCGATCGGTCCAGTCGAGCACATAGGAGTGGGTGGTGACCGTTTCCTCGCCGCCGCCGAGCTTCTTGTGCGTCTCCGATCTGGAGGTCTCGCGCCACTGGAAGGCCTCGACCTTGCGGACGAGCCGCAGGCCGTCGGCCTCGACGCCGGTGGCGGCATCGCGCAGCTTCTCTCCGGTGGAAACCGGTCCGGTGACGTGGACGAGGCGACCCTCGTTCGCCGGATCGACCGCCCCCGCGGCGATCGCGACGACCGCGCCGGCACCTTCGGCGAGCGAACGCGCCGTACCCACCGCCCGCCCTTCGTTCCAGAAGAGCAGGACGATCGCCCCGAGTATCAGCAACGGACCGATCAGCAGGCCGGTCAGCGACGATCCGATGCGCGAGAACCACGATCGCGAGGTGACCTCGGTGACCGTGTCGGCGCTGGTTTGGGAAGTCCATCCGTCGTCGTGATCCGTCATCCCGTCGCTCCGACGCAGTATCGTGATGTCGGTTCGACCGGCATGGTGGCACCGTCGAACCATCGTCTTCGCCCCGGACCGTCGACACGGCCGGACATTCCCTCGGGTCATGCGCTACCGGGCCGGGGGGCCGCATCCCCAATTCTGGCGATGTTCGCAACCGGGGGGCAGAAGCCCCGCCGGCAGCGCCCAACGACGCCGGTCCCGGTCGGGGTCGACCCCGCCGGCCGGCTCGACGTCGGCTTCGAGCAACATCCAACGGCCGGCGCGATGGCGCAGGACACCGGAAAGGGTCAACGGACGCGCCGCCTCGCGGATCCACACCAGCGTATCGGGATCGATCGGCCCGCCGTCGGCCCGCGTCACCACCGCCCGGACATGAGCGAAATCGCCGATCCGTCGGATCTCGTTGCGCCCGAAAGCGATCTCGCCGCCGCCGACCTGCCACTCGGCGAAGGCGGTGAGTTCCTCGAGCACGGCGCCGCGCACCTCTGCTCCGGCGGCGAGCGCATCGGCAGCGAGAGCCGGCGCGACGAACGCGGTCGAGAGGACGGCGGCGGCCGCCGCGGAGTGGAACTTCGCCATCACTCGCCCTCCCCGTCGGCGACGCCCGGCATGAACAGACGCTTCGGCACGGCACCGAAGATCCAGTTCGACGAGGCGGCGTCGGTCGGGCCGACGACGTGGGTGATCAGATGCCAGCGCCCCGCCCGGAACCGGAACAGCGCATCGGTGGTCAACCCGTCCATGATCGGTTCGTCGGCGTAGACCGTCTTTCGCCTGTGGATGCGACCACCGCCGGGCCGCTGGGGTTCGACCTGCACCAATCCCCACCCCTTCAGGATTCTCGCCGTGCCGACCCGGAACTCGACCGGGCCGCGCATCTCGATCTCCATCACCGGACGCAGCAGGTCGAGCAGGATCCGGCGCTCGGGATCGCCGGGGAGGAGGTCGCGGACCAGTTCGGATGAGGCGGCGAAGGCGCTCGGCGGAGCCGGCGTGACGAGCGCCAGGGCACCGGCGATCACCGTCACCCCTGCCGTCGGTCGTCGCCATCGCCGAGAAGATGAGTCGGATGGGAACACGTCGTCCTCGCCTGTGTGCCGAGCCATCGTGGCGGTCGCCGGGAGATCCTGCGAAGTCGGGGGGTGGCCCGCGTCCCCCGAGTTGGGGATGTCGGACCGGCGATCACCGTGGTGCGCCGCCGGTCAATCGCGAACGCCGCCGTGGGCGACGAAATGCGCCACGTCGTTGATGATGCGCACCAACTCGCTCTGCCGACGGATCGCCAGCTTCTCGTAGACACGCTTGACGTGGTGGCGCGCGGTCGACAGCGCGATGCCGAGATCCTCCGCCGCTTCTTCCGGCGAGCGACCCGAAGCGATGGTCGCCGCGACCTTGACCTCGGCCGGCGTCAGCCCGAGCGAGCGCAATGCTTCGCGCGTCGCCTGTTCGGTCCCGACCGTACGTCGCGTCTCGTGGAAGAGGACGAGGATCGCGGGAAGGTCCTCCATGAAGGCGTCGATGCCCTGCCGGATCTCGGCGGGGCGGAACGGCGAGGCGCGCACCAACAGCGGCGGCCGGGTGCCGTCACCGACGAGCGCGGTCAGGTCGGGTGCGGCCCCTCCCGACGCGCGCCGCCCGACGTCGGCCATGAGCCGGTCGAGACGGGCGGCATCGGCGGCGTTGGGCGCGGTCAGGCGACCGCCGCGCAGCGAGATCCGCGCGTCGGCCCAGACCTCCATCGCCGAGTTGGCCCTGAGGACACGGCCGCGGGCCGACAGGATCAGGCCGGGGCAGTCGAACTGCTCGAGCAGCACGGCCTCTCCCGGCTGCAGCGACCGCATCCGGCCATAGATGTCGAGCGCCTGATGCAGATGCGACATCAACACCGAAAAGACTTCGCGGCTCCACACCGCCGGTGGTGGTGCACGATGGGAATACTGCACCGAGATCCAGAGTTTCTGCTTCGACCCGATCGTCTTGAGCTGATCGAGACTGTAGAGATTTTCGTTCCTGAGCAGAAAATCATTGTAGAATGTATGCCTCTTCAACTCCCTGTCGTCCATGATGTCATGGTCGGAGAAGACGATGTCGCTGAAATTGTTGGCGGTCAGCCAGTTCTTTCGCGGATTGAGCGCGAGGAAATGTTCGAGATAATCGGGGATGGCTTCGTGGAAGACCGTGCTCGCATAGGTCACGAGCGCAGGATCCGGCATCGCCGTGCGCGACAGCGGCCCCATCAGCAAGCCCTTGCCGCCGAGCAGGTCGGCCAGCCCGTCGAGGGCGACCGGCAGCGCGGTGGGATCGGTGGCGATGGAATAGATGGAGGTGACCGCCTCGCGAATCCTTCGCTCGGAAACGAAAGGTATGGACGTCATCCCGGCCCGCCTCCCTCGAACGCGCCGACACCCGGTGAGTTCGACATATTAGCGGCTCGCCTAAGGGAAGCTACGGAATTGTGACGGTCGGATCGCGCACCCGCCGCGGTGAACGAGCCCCGCCCGCTGCGGTGAAATCTGCGGCGGCTCACTCGGTCCCGAGCCTACTCCGGGTCGGGAAATAGGTTCCGTCGAAACTGCCGCGCCGGCCGCATTTCGGCGTCTGGGCGAGGGCACGGCCGTCCGACGTCGTCTCGGTCCCCGGCGGCCCGACTTCGAGCACCCGCACCATGCCGGCGACGCGTTCGAGCCGCATCGACCAGCCGGGGAAATTCGCCGCCACCGCCTCCGGCGGCGCCACGAACCCGGACCCGGCGACGACGCCGCGATCGTCGACGTCGCAGACCCAGCGGAACCGGAGCGGCTCGACGGCGTTGCCCCAGAGCACGAGGCCGGTCGCATCCCGCGTGATCCGCAGGCCGCCTGCGACATTGCCCCATTCGCCCTCGAAACCGGTGCGCGGTGCCGTGTCGATCGCCTCGAGCAGGATCGCCTGGGCTTCGAGGTGCCGGGCGAGGCCATCGTCGGGTTCGGCGATCGCGGCCTCCCGATCGTCGAGGAAGCGGCGCTGGACGTAGCGGAGCTCCTCGCGCGTCGCCGGGTCGGCACTCCACGCCCGCATGACCCTGCGATAGGCCGCATCGATGCGGAGATCGAGTTTCGACAGCTTCTCCGACCGGCAGATCGCGGTTTCGACCGGGCCGCGCCTGCCGGCGCAGTCGAAGGACGGTCCGGCGGCCGCTCCCGGCTCGGCGACGGCGGCCGCGAGGGCGAGGGCGAGCACGAGCGAACGGAGTGACCCACGGGTGATCTTCAACGACGTACTCCGGAGATCGTGCGACGATGGCGGACACGCGGGATTTCGGTGGCGCGCGCCCGTCGCCGGGACCGGAGGCCGGACCGACGGCGACGACGCTAGGCGACGTCGTCGGCTCCGGGCATCCCCAGTATTGAGGAGGCGCACGGACGCGATTGGGCGGAACGTCGCCGCCGACGGTCGTCACGAGGGACCTCGACGATGCGGAAGAGCGCGAACGACAGGCGTGACCCGGGCCCTGCCCTGCGTGCGATCGGAGCGGCGGTGGCTTGGCTCCTCGCCACGATCGTGACCGTCGGGGCGGCCGAGCCGGACTTCACCGTCGAGGAGCGCCGTCGTCTGGCGCGGCTCACCAAGCTTCCCGCCGACGGCGAACTCGATGCGGCAAAGCTCGCCGACATGACCTTCGCCGTGATCTCGGCCCAGACCGTGCCGGATTTCGGCGACGTCGATTGCCGGATCCTGGGGCGGCTTCCGAAACTCACGTCCGTCACCCTCCGCGGCCTGCCGTTGTCGGGGACCTGTGTCGACGGGCTGCCGCGCGGCGCGATGAACCTCACCCTCGACGGCGTCGCCTTCGCCCCCGATACACTCACCGCCCTCGGACGGATGCCGGGGCTGGTCACTCTGCGAATCGAAGGCGGTTCCGGCCTGACGCCGCGCCTCGCCGAAGCCCTTCCGCCGACCAGTCCACTGGTACGGTTGGTGGTCGGCAAGGTCGACGGCGAGACCCTCGCCGCACTCCGGCGGGTGCCGAGGCTGACCGAACTGGAGATCGGCGAGGCCGTCGGCCCGCAGGGTCTGACGCCGCTCGACGGCGCTCTGGAGATCGAACGGCTCGACGCCGGCGACGTGCGGCGAGCCGATCTCGCGGTGATCGCGGCTCTGCCGAAGTTGGTGGACCTGTCGGCCGTCGTCGCCGCCGAGGTGAAGGACGACGATCTGCGCCTTCTCAACCGGTCGAAGACGCTGAAGACCGTCTTCGTCAACTTCGCGGCCGGCACGGCGGCGGGTGTCGGGGTTCTCGCCGAAATGCCGCGGCTGGACCACCTGAGGCTCGTCTATCAGACCGTCCCGGACCGCGATCTGGCGCAATTGGCGCGGTCGCGGACGCTGACCGCGCTCGACCTGCGCGAAGCCGACGTGACCGAAGCCGGACTCCTGAACCTACTGAAGAGCCGTAGCCTCAAATCGGTGAACCTGTGGCGCGTCGGCGTGTCGGAGAAGACGCGGCGGAAGCTGGCGAAGCGGTTCGAACTCGACTGACCGGGGAGCGCCGGCGATCGGCGACGCGCAGCGGGCCGGTGCCCGCGGTGAGCACCCGCACTCACCCGCCCGGCGCGAACCCGGCGGGGATGGGCGCGACGAAGGTCCGGCTCCCACCTCTTCCGTCCGGTACCACCAGTCGATGGGCATGGAGCATCAGCCGCGGCGCGGTGCGGCCGTCGCCGTAGAGCCGGTCGCCGAGGATCGGATGACCGAGGAGGCTGGCGTGGACGCGCAACTGGTGCTGTCGTCCGCTCTCGGGAAAGAAGGCGACGAGGCTCGAGCGGCCGTCGGTGGCCACCTCCCACACCTCCCAGGCGGTCGCGGCGGCCCGACCGGCCGGGTCGTCGGGGGCGGCGGCGACCATCCGCCCACCCTTGGCGGTCTCGACCTTCTTCAACGGCGCCTCGATGCGTCCCGTTCGTGGCGCCGGCACGCCCTCGACCACCGCCAGATAGGTCTTCTCCACCGCCCGTGAGGCGAAGGCGCGACCGAGACTCTCGGCGAAGCGCGCGTGCTTCGCCGCCACCAGCAGGCCGGAAGTGTCCTTGTCGAGGCGATGGACCAGCCGCGGACGTTCACCCTCGGCGTCGATCCGTTTCGCCAGGATCGCATCGAGATCCTCGGCCGTGCGCGTGCCCTTGTGCACGGCGAGACCGGACGGCTTGTCGAAGACGATCAGGTCGTCGTCCTCGAAGAGCGTGATGCGGGCGAGGAGGTCACGTTCCGCCGGGCTCGGTCCGACCGCCCTCCCCGCCTCGGTCGCCGGTCGCGTCGACGGCTCGGCGAGGCGCACCACCTGGCCGGCGGCGAGCACGTCGCTCGCCCGCGCCTTGCGCCCGTCGACGGTGAGCCGCCCCTGCTTCAGCAGAACCGCGGCCGCCGGCGCCCGCGGCGCATGGATACGCAGGAAGCGGTCGAGCCGCATACCCTTCTCGGAGGTGTGGACGGTGCGCTCCATTCGCGCCTCACCTCGAACCGGCGGACGAAAGTCGCGTCATGCCGTCCGCATCTCGGCCATGAAGGCGTCGAGGGCGCCGACCTCGGCTTCGCTCATTCTCAGCCCGAGCTTCGAGCGCCGCCACACCACGTCCTCCGCCGTCACCGCCCATTCCTCCGCCATCAGATAGCAGACCTCGCGTTCGGTCAGGCCGGCGCCGAAATCGCGGCCGAGCCCGGCGGCGGTCCTGGTCCCGCCGATGACGCGGCGCGCCCGCGTGCCGTAGGCGCAGACGAGACGGCGGACCTGTTCCGGAGCGAGGAAGGGATGGTCGCGGACCATTTCGGCGACGAGTGCCTCGCGGCCCTCGACGGGGAAATCGCCGCCGGGCAGGGTCGCGGTCTCGGTCCATCCGGCCGGCAGGCCGGTCGCCTTCGGCAACACGGCGGCGAGTTTCTTCATCACCGACTGGGCGAGGCGGCGATAGGTGGTGAGTTTGCCGCCGTAGATCGACAACACCGGCGCTCGGCCGGGCGTCGCGTCGAGATCGAGGACGTAATCGCGCGTCGCCGCCTTGGCTTCACTGGCACCGTCGTCGTAGAGCGGCCGCACCCCCGAGAAGCTCCACACCACGTCGGCGCGGACGATCGGCCGGGCGAAATACTCGCTCGCCGCCGCGATCAGATAGGCGACCTCCTGCTCCGAGCAGCGCGCCGCGGCAGGCTCGTCGTCGAAGTCGAGGTCGGTGGTGCCGATCAGGGTGAAATCACCCTGATAGGGGATGGCGAAGATCACCCGCCCGTCGGCGTTCTGGAAGATGTAGGCGCGGTCGTGATCGAAGAGCCGCTTCGTCACGATGTGCGAGCCCTTGACCAACCGCACCTTGGCCGGGGTCTTCGAGGCGAGTACGCCGCCGACGACGTCGGCGACCCAGGGGCCGGCGGCATTGACCAGGACCCGGGCGTCGATCTCGGATCGCTCACCGGTCGCCGTCTCCAGCGTGATCCGCCAGTGATCGGCACCGCGCGCGGCCGCCACCACCCTGGTACGGGTGGCGATGGTGGCGCCGCGATCGGCGGCGTCGCGCGCGGTGAGCACCACCATCCGCGCGTCGTCGACACGGGCGTCGGAATATTCGAATCCGCGCCGGAACATCCCCGGCTTCAACGGAGCACCGGCGGCATCGCGGGTCAGGTCGACCGTCCGCGTGGCGGGCAGCAGTCTGCGACCGCCGATGTGGTCGTAGAGGAAGAGGCCGAGACGCAGCAACCAGGCGGGCCTGAGGCCACGATGATGCGGCAGGACGAAGCGCAGCGGCTCGACGATGTGCGGCGCCATGCGCCAGACGATCTCGCGTTCGACCAAGCTCTCGCGGACGAGGCGGAACTCATAATATTCCAGATAGCGCAGGCCGCCGTGGATCAGTTTCGTCGACCACGACGAGGTGCCGGAGGCGAGGTCGTTCATCTCCGAGAGATGGACCTTCAGCCCGCGCCCGGCCGCGTCGCGGGCGATGCCGCAGCCGTTGACGCCACCGCCGATCACCGCGAGATCGTAGATCATGGCCGCGCGTTCCTCTTATCCGAAAGTCCAACTCGGTCGACGACCCGCATACCATACCGGTCCGCGGCGAGGTATCCGAATTCCGCGCGTGTCGATCGCCGGCGGCGGCCGATCGACACCGCCCGCAGGGGCGGCGCGCCGGCCTTGCCGAACCATCGTCATGCCCTACCCTCGACCCGACCGGCGAATTGCCGGAAGGGGGAGGGAACCATGGCCGCCTATGTGATCTTCGACGTCCGCATCGACGATCCCGTCCGCTATCAGGAGTTCATGGCCGGGGTGAAACCGGCCCTGGAAGCGGCGGGAGCGAAATATCTCGCGCGCGGCGGCGAACACCGTGTCTACGAGGGCGATTGGCTACCGCGACGCATCGTCCTGCTCGAGTTCCCGTCGATCGCCGCCTGGGAAGGCTTCTATCTCGGGCCGGTCTATCAGGGCCTCAAGGCGGTCCGCGACGCCTGTTCGCAGGCGCGCCTCGTCGCGGTCGAGGGCCTCGGCTGAGGCCGGGCGGCGAGCGGGTCGCGGCGGACGGCGGTTTCGCGCATCGGCGTTTTCCGGTCGGGGCGGAAATCGCAAGATCATTGCTGGTGCGCGGCCGCCGAGATCGCGCTAGATGGTCGGACGGAGCCGGCGCTGCGCCGGCTGACCCACGATCGATTCCGGACGCGCCCGCGATGTGCGAACTCCTCGGCATGAGCGCCAATGTGCCCACCGACATCCGCTTCTCCTTCGCGGGGTTGGCGCGGCGCGGCGGCGAGACCGGGCCACACGGCGACGGCTGGGGCATCAGCTTCTACGAGGACCACGGCTGCCGCTCGTTCCACGACCCGCAGCCTTCGGCGAAATCCGACATCGCTCGGCTCCTGCGCGCCTATCCGATCAAGAGCCGGGTGGTGGTCGCCCATGTCCGTCGCGCCAACCGCGGCCGTGTTTCGCTCGAGAACACCCACCCGTTCACCCGCGAACTGTGGGGTCGTCCGTGGAGCTTCGCCCACAATGGCCAGTTGAAGGGAGTGAAGCGGCTCGCCCTCGGCCGCTTCCGACCGATCGGCACCACCGACAGCGAACACGCCTTCTGCTGGCTGATGGGGGAACTCGAGGTGCGCCATCCTCGCCTGCCCTCCCCCGCCCGGCTCGACGCGGCGCTACCCGGCCTCTTCGCCCGCCTCGCCGAACTCGGCGTCTTCAACGTGCTGATGAGCGACGGGCGCACCCTCTACGCCCACTGCGGCAAGCGTCTGTCGGTGATCACCCGCCGCGCGCCCTTCGGCAAGGCGACGTTGATCGACGACGATCTCCAGGTCGACTTCGCCGCCGAAACCACGCCGAACGACGTCGTCACCGTGGTCGCCACCCGGCCGCTGACTCGCGACGAAGAATGGCGGGAACTCGTGCCCGGCGAATGCCTGATCCTGCGTGACGGCGAGACCCGACCGACACCGCGGCCGTATCGAGCCGACCAGACGCGTCGTTAGGTCGCCGTTCATCGCTGCTGCCTACAAGATCGGCGGACCTCGTGAACGGATGGTCTGCGTCGGGCGGGACGCGACTTCGATCTTCGTCATCGACCGGGCGCATGCGTCTGGACCGTGCCGTCGCTGCACGCGGGCCGCGAGGGGCCGAGGGAACTGGACCGATCGAAATGGCCCGCATCGATGTGATGATGATCGGCCCCTTCCCCTCCGACCCGGAACGGATCGAGGGGGGTGTCCAGGCGTCGCTCCTCGGGCTGGCGAGGGAACTGATACAGCGCCCCGAAGTGGCGAGCCTCGGCGTCATGGCCACGCCGATGCGGCCGACACACGGCATCACCCGAGATCGCGTCGCCGGCATCGACGTCACCTTCCTCGACACGCCGTGGCGCTTCCTCGCCTCGGCGGTGATCCGCGTTCCCGTCGTCCTCGAATCTCTCGCCGGAGCGGAAGCCCCGCTCGTCCACCTCCACGGTACCGGGATCGTCCAGTCGATGGTGCTCGTCGCCGCCCTTCTCCATCGCGTTCCGGTGGTGTGGACCATTCACGGCATCACCGAGAAGGAGTTGTGGGCCGAACTGAAACGCAAGGGCGGGTTCAAGGCGTGGGCGCGCTTCCTGCTCTACGCCGCCTGCGAACGGCTGCAACTGCGACTCACCCGCCATCTCGTCGTCGACACGCCCTACGTCGGGCGCGAGGTCGCCGGTCGGGCGCGGGCGAAGCCGGTGGCGATCCCGCAGGGCATCTTTCCCGACTCGGCGACCGACACCCGTGGCTCGGAACGCCGTGATCCGGTGGTGATCTCACTCGGCGTCGTCCACCCGCGCAAGGGCCACGCTCTCACGCTCCGCGCCTTCGCCGAGGTGGCGCGAATCATGCCGGATGCTCGGCTTCTGATCGTCGGCGCGCCGGCCGATCCCGCCCATCTCGCCGAACTGGAGACGATCGCCCGCGATCTCGGCCTCGCCGATCGGGTCGAGTTCCACATCGGTGTCACCCGCGCCGCGGTGGTCGCGGCGTTGCACCGGGCGCGGGTCTTCGCCCTCCATTCCCAGGAGGAGAGCCAGGGCATCGCGCTGTGCGAGGCGATGGCCGCCGGCCTGCCGATCGTCGCCAGCCGCGTCGGCGGTATTCCCGACGTGATCGGTGCCAGCGGCGCCGGTTACCTCGTCGAATACGGCGACGTCGCCGCCATGGCCGGTCACCTGGTCCGGTTGCTCGGCGACGATGATCTCCACCGCACGATGAGCACCGCCGCCTTCGTGCGCGCCGGAGACTTCACGTGGGCGACGGTCACCGACCGCATCCTCGAGGTCTACCGTGCAGCGCGTTCCGACGCGGCCTGACGGCCTCACACCGCCAGTCGCCGCCGCGCCTCGTCGAGGCTCGCCTCGAGGATGTCGACCATGGCGTCGACCTGGGCCTCGGTGATGATCATCGGCGGACAGAAGGCAAGCGCGTCGCCCATGGCACGTCCGACCACGCCCTTCTCCTGGAGGATGCCGGCGATCATCGCCCCGAGCTTGCCGGCCGGATCGAGCGCCTTCTTGGCCGCCTTGTCGGTGACCATCTCGACCGCGGCGATGAGGCCGACACCGCGCACCTCACCGACCAGCGGATGATCGGCGAGGGCGCGCAGTCGCTTCTGCATGTGGGCGCCGACTGTGCGGACATGGGCGACGAGATCACGTTCTTCGATGATCGCCAGATTCTCCAGTGCCACCGCCGCGGCGACCGGATGGCCACCGGCGGTGAAGCCGTGGCCGAGGGTGCCGATGCGGTTCGATTCGTCGGCGATCGGCTCGAACACCGTCTCGTCGATCATCAGCGCCGAGATCGGCAGGTAGGACGAGGAGAGCTGCTTGGAGCAGACGACGACGTTCGGCTTCATGGCGTAGGTGGTCGAGCCCCACATCGTGCCGGTGCGGCCGAAGCCGCAGATCACCTCGTCGGCGACCAGCAGGATGCCGTATTTCGCCAGCACCGCCCGGATCTTCTCCCAGTAGGTCGCAGGCGGGATCACCACGCCGCCCGCCCCCATCACCGGCTCGCCGAAGAAGGCGGCGATGGTCTCGGGGCCCTCGCGCAGGATCAAGGCTTCCAGTTCCTCGGCGCAGCGGGTGGCGAAGGCCTCCTCGCTCTCGCCGGGCATCGCCTCGCGCCAGTGGTGCGGGCTCATCGTGTGATGCACACCCTCGATCGGCAGATCGAAGGAGCGGTGGTTGTTGGGCAGGCCGGTGAGGCTCGCCGAGGCGAGCGTCACGCCGTGATAGGCGCGCATCCGAGAGATGAATTTCTTCCTCTGCGGCTCGCCGAGGGCGTTCGAGCGATAGCGCAGCAGTTTCATCACCGTGTCGTTGGCTTCCGAGCCGGAGTTGGTGAAGAACACCTTCGACATCGGCACCGGGGCGATCGACACCAGCTTCTCGGCGAGGTCGATCACCGGTCCGTGCGATTTGTGGCCGAAGGTGTGGTAGAAGGGCAGCTGTCGCATCTGCCGCGCCGCCGCTTCCACCAGACGCTCTTCCGAGAAGCCGACTCCGACGCTCCACAGACCCGCCATCGCCTCGATGTAGCGCCGGCCGTGGATGTCGTGGACATAGATGCCCTCGCCGCGCTCGACCACCAACGGACCGACCTCCTGATGGCGCCGCGCGTCGGTATAGGCATGGAGATGGTGGGCGATGTCGCGGGCTTCCGGCGAATTCGGCGCGTGAGTCACAGGTGGAGCTCCCTCGAACGGATGCGGGTCACCCCGTCGGCCGCGGCGGCGCGCGGGGCGCGAGCCGCACTCTAGCCGACCCGCCGCGAAACGCACCCCCTTCCGAGTATGGCCGATCTGCCGCGTCTCAGAGGCCGACGCCGGTGACCGCCGACATCAGCCAACCGCCGTCGACGTTCGGCAGGAAGCAGATGCCGGACGTCGTCGGCACCCGCAGCGCCTCGGTCACGACGAACCCGACCTTGCCGGTCGACATGCGGATCGCGCGCCAGCCGACCGGCGCTTCGACGTCGGAGGCCTGGAGATGAAGGCGGCCGGGCGCCAGGGTCGCGACGGTGCCGGCCTTGGGATCGGCCTTGGCGCGTGCCGGCGTCGGCTTCGCCACCGTGCCGCCGGTCACGGCGCCGGCGGATTTTGCCGCCGCCTTCACCGCGGCCGCGTTCCAGGTCCGACCGCGATAGGTGCAGAAGCCGCCCTTGACCCGTGGGTCGCGGCCCCACTCGGCGCTGTCGACGGCCGCGACGATGTGCCCGTAGGCGAGCAATTGCAGCCTCTCGTCGACCTTGGCCTTCGGCGTGTTCGGGGGGATGTCGCCGCCACCGCCGGAGTTGCGCCCGACCACCGCCAGGAGGTCGGCCGGTGCCGTATAGGGACCCTCCTTCGACACCTGTGGCTCGGAGGCGAGGTCGATCGACATCGACACGACCGTCACCTCGTCGGCGATCAACGCCGCGACACCTTCGCCATCCCGCGCCGCCGCCGCGTCGCGCAGCTTCTTCGCCGTGGCGACGAGATCGGGAGCCGGTACGAGCGCCGGTGCCACGGTCACCGAGAGTGGCCCGCCCGCCGGCTTGGCCTCCACCGGCTTCTTGGCCGCGGATGCGGCGGTGGCCGGTTTCGGCGTCGCGGGCTTTGCAGGTTTCGCCGTCGCGGGCTTGGCAGGTTTCGCCGTCGCGGCGGGTTTAGCGGCGGCGGGTTTGGCGGCCGTGGGTTTGGCGGCTGCGGGTTTGGCCGTGGGGTTGGCCGTGGCGGGACCGGGCTTCGCGGTCGGCTTCTTCGCCGCCACCGGCTTCTTCACCACCTTCGCCGGTTCCGCAGTGGCCGCCGCCGGCGTCGTCGGCTTCGTCACCGCATCCTGTGCCGCCGCCGGAGCCCCGGCGAGCGCGACCACCAGGCCCATCCCGGCCAGGATCGCCAACGTCTTTTCGGTCGTCGCCATTCGCCCCTCCCCGCTGTCGCGGACTCCTCTCGGCGGGAGTCCTTCGGTCGCACCATCATACCCCGCAGCGGGGCGAGGAACATGCGTGATGATCGCGATCCGTGTGGAAATACGCGGGCAGGAATTGCCGCAAGAAAAATCCAGCTGCTGCACTCGGTAATATTGACGAGTTCC
The DNA here is from genome assembly GCA_937864925.1 of uncultured Alphaproteobacteria bacterium. Classification (GTDB taxonomy): domain Bacteria; phylum Pseudomonadota; class Alphaproteobacteria; order Rhizobiales; family Ancalomicrobiaceae; genus CALBKH01. Next base: position 19,976 of record CALMFH010000067.1, read on the forward strand.
GCGACGAAGGCAGTCAAGCCGGAATTTCACGTAGTCCGAAATTCATGGTTCATACTTCGTTGAGCTTTTCGGCGCAGCATCGAGCGGTCATGACTCCCGGGAGGAGATCGATGTCTCTGTCGCTGCGCACTCAGGCCCTGATCGGCGTCGTGCTTCTCGTGCTCTTCAACGCCGCCACCATCGGCCTGATCTGGCACGCGAGATCCATCAGCCTCGCCAGTTCGTCCAGCGTCGAGCAGCACTTCGACATGCTGAAAGACGACGTCATTCCGCTCGGGACCTCGATCAAGTCGATCCAGATCGACGTCATCCAGGTGCAGCAGTACCTCCAGGACGTGTCGGCGACGCGCGGACAGGACGGTCTCGACAGCGGTTTCGACGAAGCCGCCAAGTTCGCCGACAAGTTCAAGGCGGACACCGCCAAGGCGCGCGAGATCGCGGTGAAGCTCGGCCTCGAAGACATGCGCGACAAGCTCGACGCCACCACCGCCGCCTTCGCCGAGTTCTATCGCGTCGGCAAGGAGATGGCGGAGGCCTATGTCGAGGGTGGCCCTTCGTCCGGCAACAAGATGATGCCGGAGTTCGACGAGCGCAGCGAAGCGATGGGCTCCAGCATGGAGGCCCTCCTCGCCACCCGTGACGGGATGATCGACGCCACCGTCATGCGCATCGGCGAGGACGTCGACGCGGTCAAGAAGACCATCGGCGACACCGCGACGATCACCTCGACCGCCGCCGCCCTCGCCGCCATCGGACTGATCCTCGCCGCGCTCGCCTTCCTGCGCTACGTCGTCCGCCCGATCCTCGCCCTCACCGACGTGATGGAGAACCTCACCGCCGGCCGCCGCGGCGTCGTCGTTCCGCACACGCGGAACCGCACCGAGATCGGCCGTATGGCCCGCGCCACCGACGTCTTCCGCGAGGCGATCGAGGAACGCGAGGCGCTGCAGGCCGAACGTGCCGCCGAAGACGAACGGATCCGCGCCGAACGCCGCAGCGAACGGCTCGCCCTCGCCGACAATTTCGCCGCGACCGTGGCCAACGTGGTGGCGACGGTCGGCCACGTCGCCGAGGCGATCGCCTCCGGCGCCCGCAAGGTCGACGACATCGCCCACGCCACCGCCGGCAGCGCCGGGGCCGCCGCCACCGCCGTCGCCACCGCCTCGGGCAACGTCGGCGCCGTCGCGACCGCCACCGAGGAACTGTCGAGCGCCATCGACGAGGTCGGTCGCCAGATGCACCAGGCCGGCACCGTTTCCGCCACCGCGGCGCGGCAGGCGGAGAAGACCAACGCCATCGTCAAGGACCTCTCGGAAGCCACGCATCGCATCGGCGAGATCGTCGACCTGATCAACGCCGTCGCTTCGCAGACCAACCTGCTCGCCCTCAACGCCACCATCGAGGCGGCGCGGGCCGGCGAAGCGGGTCGCGGCTTCGCCGTGGTCGCCCAGGAAGTCAAAGCGCTCGCCCAGCAGACCTCGAAGGCGACCGAAGAGATCGCTCAGCAGATCTCGACGGTACAGTCGGTCACCGGCGACGCGGTCGACGCGATCCGCGACATCACCTCCACCGTCGACGAGATTTCGACGATCTCGCGGTCGATCATCGCCGCGGTCGACGAACAGGCCTCCGCCACCCGTGAGATCGCCCGCTCGATCGACAATGCCGCCACCGGCACCGAAACGGTCGCCGCCAACATCGCCGCGGTCGATCACTCGACCCGCGATACCTCGCAGGCGGCCGGCTCGATGGTCACTTCGTCCGACGAGTTGAACGAGGTGGCACGGCGGCTGCGCAGCGAGGTCGACGGCTTCGTCGCCCGCATCCGCGCCTGAACCTCCGGACCGGCCATCGCGCCCGCCACCGCGACCGACCCGCGCAGGAGCTGCGCGACCGCGAGAAGTCGTTGACCGGTCATGCAAATGAGCTAAGGTCCGATCGCCTCCCGAGATCATCGGTCCCGGTCGGCGGCGTGCGCCCTGCTCCTGGCGACCGTCGGCGAGGAACAGTGTGGCCTCGAGGCATCCCCCGCCGTAATTCCGGCCATGTTTCGGCCGACGGACTCGCCCATGGACCGCCGCGCATTCCTCTCTTCGTCGCTCTCCCTCGCCGCCGCCCTCGGCCTGGGGGGGCACGTCACGCCCGCCGCGGCGCAGGCCGAGGCACCGCCTCCGCAGGGGACGAACGGCACGCCCTTCACCTTCGCCTGGCTCAAGGACGAGGCCCGCCGTCTCGCCGGTGCGCCGCGCGCGGCTCCGAAGACGCCGGTTCCGGCGCGCTTCGCCGACATCGGCCAGGACCAGTATCGCGACATTCGCTGGAAGCGCGACCTGATGATCTGGCGCGACGAGAAGCGTGGCTATCGGCTGGAGCCGCTCGCCGCCGGCTTCGTCTATCGTACCCCGGTCGATCTCTATCTGATCGACGACGGTGTCGCGCTGCCGGTTCCCTTCGATCGCGACCGCTTCGACTGGGGGGCGAGTGTCGCCCCGCCGGAGGACGGTGTCGTGCTGCCCTACTCCGGCCTCAAGCTCCGCCGTCCGCGTGACGATCGCTGGCCGGAATTCGCCGTCTTCCAGGGCGCGAGCTACTTCAAGGCGATCGCTCGCGATCAGATCTACGGACTGACGGCCCGCGGTCTCGCGGTTGCGACCGCCGAGCCGGACGGCGAGGAATTCCCCTATTTTTCGCGCTTCTACGTCGAGAAGCCGGAGGAGAACGCCCAGGCGGTGCGGCTCTACGCCCTGCTCGACAGCAAGAGCGTCACCGGCGCCTACCGCTTCACCGTGCGCTCCGGCGACGAGACTTCGATCGACGTCGAGCTGACACTGTTCCCGCGTGAAGACCTCGGCCACATCGGGCTCGGGGCGCTCAATTCGATGTTCCTCTACGGCTCGATCGGCCGGACCCGCTCCGACGACATCCGCCCGGCGGTGCATCTCTCCGACGGTCTGGCGGTGATCACCGGCCAGGGCGAGAAGTTGTGGCGGCCGCTCGCCAACCCGCGCACCCTGCAGATCTCGGTCTTCGGCGACGAGAACCCGCACGGTTTCGGCCTCGCTCAGCGCAACCGCGATTTCAGCGACTATCAGGACCTCGAGCGACGTTGGGACCTCTGTCCCTCGGCCTGGGTCGAACCGGTCGGCGACTGGGGCAAGGGATCGGTGGTGCTGGTCGAGATCCCCTCCGACAGCGAGATCCACGAGAACATCACCACCTACTGGCGCCCAAAGACGAAGATCCCGGCGGGCCAGGAGTTCTCCGCCGCCTACCGCCTGCACTGGACAGCCTCGGGGCTGGCGCCGAACGACATCGGCCGGGTCGCCGGCAGCCGTGAGGGACAGGGTTTCGAGGCGCCGTGGCGCCGCTATGCCGTCGACTTCGTCGGTCCGATGCCGGCGGTCGGTGCGGTCAAGCTGGTCGCCACCGCCTCGGCCGGTCGCATCGTCTCGCCGATGCTGCGCCCGAACCCGGCGACCGGCGGCTATCGCGTCACCTTCGACCTCGATCCGAAGAACGCGCCGTTGAGCGAACTCAGGGTACAGTTGACCGACGGACAGAAACCGGTCAGCGAGACCTGGCTCTATCGCTGGGTCGCCGCGTGAGTACCGCCCGCACTCGAGACGTCTCGGAAGCCATCGTGACCACGGAAGTCGCCCTCGATCTTCTCGCGCCGGTTCCCCCGGAGATGCCGCTCGTCATGCCGGTCCAGCGGCTCGACCGCTGGGACGGTCCGCGCCCCACCGTCGTCGACGGTCGGCCGTCGCTCGCCGTCCGGGCGACACGGGTCTTCGTCTTCGGCCTCGCCATCGCGATTTCGATCTACGGTATCCGCGAGATGGTCGGCGTCGTGTCGGCCGGCGGCATCGTCGGCCTGGAATGGCCGCTGATCGTCTTCTTCGGCATCACCTTCTCGTGGATCGCGCTCTCCGCGGCCTCCGGCATCGCCGGCTTCTTCGCCGGTTTCGTCGAGAAGCGGCAGGTACGCGGCATCGATCGGCCGCTCACCTCGCGGACCGCCCTGCTGATGCCGGTCTACAACGAGAGCCCGGCCCGCACCATCGGCGCGCTCGAGGCGATGGCGGAGGCGATCATCGCGCTCGGCGAGGGGCATTCCTTCGAGATCTTCGTCTGCTCAGACACCACCGACCAGACCTGTTGGGTGGAGGAGGAACTGGCGATCGACCGGCTGAAGCGCCGGCTCGGCGATCGCATGGCGGTGTGGTATCGGCGCCGCCACAAGAACATCGCCCGCAAGGCCGGCAACGTCGCCGACTTCGTCACCCGATGGGGCGGCCGTTACGACCACATGCTGGTGCTCGACGCCGACAGTCTGATGTCGGGTGAGACCATGGTCACCATGGCGCTGGTGATGGAGGACGATCCGCACGCGGGCATCGTCCAGACGCTGCCGGTGATCGCCAATCGCAACACTCTCTTCGCCCGCCTGCAGCAGTTCGCCGGCAAGGTCTACGGCCCGGTCATCGCCCGCGGCCTGTCCATCTGGTCGGGCCGCGACGGCAACTACTGGGGTCACAACGCCATCATCCGCACCCGCGCCTTCGCCGAAGCCTGTGGCCTGCCGGACCTGCCGGGGCGCAAGCCTTTCGGCGGCCACGTGATGAGCCACGACTTCGTCGAGGCGGCGTTGATCCGTCGTGCCGGCTGGGGCGTCTACATGCTGCCGTGGCTCGGCGGCTCCTACGAGGAGAGCCCGCCGTCGCTGCTCGACGTCGCCATGCGCGATCGCCGCTGGGCCCAGGGCAACCTGCAGCACATGAAGATCCTGCCGACCAAGGGGCTGGCGTGGCCGTCGCGCATCCACTTCGCCACCGGCATCATGAGCTATCTCGCCTCGCCGATCTGGCTGATGCTGCTGATGGTCGGCCTGGCGCTGGCGTTGCAGGCGAAGTTCATCCGACCGGAGTATTTCTCCAAGGAGTTCTCGCTCTATCCGGCATGGCCGCGCTTCGATTCGGAACGCGCACTCCAGCTCTTCATCGTCACCATGGGCGTTCTGCTGCTGCCCAAGTTCCTCGGGGTGATCGAGACCATCCTGCGCCCCGAGCTGCGTCGGCGCTGTGGCGGTGGTTTCGCCATCTTCGTCGGCATGGTGCTGGAAACGCTGATCTCGGCGCTGGTCGCGCCGGTGATGATGCTGCTGCAGTCGCGCCACGTCGCCGAGATCCTGCTCGGCCGTGACAGTGGTTGGAAGACCCAGCGTCGCGACGACGGCGGCATTCCGCTCGCCGAAGTGATCCGCCACCATTGGCAACACGCCACCATCGGCGTGTTCATGGCTCTCGCCGCCTACGTCATCTCGCCGGCGATCCTCGCCTGGATGGCGCCGACCCTGATCGGCCTGATCCTGGCGGTGCCGATCTCCTGGACGTCCGGCTCGCTCGCCGCCGGCCTCGGCCTGAAGAAGATCCACCTGCTGCTCATCCCCGAGGAGACCGCACCGCCGGCGATCATCGGTGCGGCACACGACGCCCAACGCACCGCCGAAGCCGAGTTGCCCGAGGTCGAAGACGGCCTCACCTCGGTGGTCGAGAACCCGCACGCCCGGGCCGTCCACGCCCGGATGCACCTGCCGGTGCCGCTCCGGGCACGCGGCAGGCCGGAACTCGATCCGGTGATGGCCGCCGCCAAGATCCACGAGGCGACCAACTTCGCCGAGGTTCTCGCTTGGCTCGGGCCGAAGGAACGTATGGCGGTGCTGTGCGAACCGCAGCTGATCGAGACCATCGATCGGCTGATCGTCAAACCCGAACCGCCACCGGATCTGGTGGCGATCGAGGAGATGCGGGTCCGTCCCTACCCGGCCGAAGTCCCTCCCGGCGCTCACGAGGCGGCCCATCCGGAGGGGGGCGCGGAGGCGGGCGAAGCGGAGATCCCGGTCGAAGCCGTCGCAGCGCCGTCGGCCTGAGTCCGGGTCGCCCCTCGTCTCGCTCCGCGCGCTCGACGTCCGCCGCCGGCTCACATCACCAGCGCGACACGCCCGCCGGATTGCCGGTCTAGCCGCCCGGCCAGCGTCAGTTCCATCAGGATCAATTGCAACTCGCCGACTCGGACTCCGGTGGCGCGCAGGATCTCGTCGATGGTCACCGGCGTCGGCCCCAGCGCCTCCAGCACCCGCCGCCGGGCGGCGTCGGAGGTGTCGAGCGGCCGATCGAAATCGTCGACCGCCGCCGCGGCGAGAACCTGGGGCTCGGGGCGACGGCCGAGGATCGGGGTCAGTCCCTCGACGACATGGGCGGCTGTCGCCACCAGCGTGGCACCGTTGCGGATGAGATCGTTGGTGCCCTCGGCGCGCGGATCGAGCGGGCTGCCGGGCACGGCGAAGACCTCCCGCCCCTGTTCGGCGGCGAAGCGGGCGGTGTGCAGCGATCCCGAGCGTGCCGCCGCCTCGATCACCACCACGCCGAGGGCGATGCCGGAGATCAGCCGGTTGCGTCGAGGAAAGTCGCGGGCCCGCGGCTCCCAGCCGAACGGCATCTCCGAGACCAACGCCCCGCCGGTCTCGACGATCCGAGCCGCCAGTCCCTCGTTCTCCGGTGGATAGAGCCGATCGAGGCCGCCGGCGAAGACGGCGATGGTGCCGGTGTCGAGGCTCGCCTCGTGCGCTGCCGCATCGATGCCGCGGGCCAAGCCCGAAACGGTGACGAAGCCCGCGTCGCCGAGGCCCCGTGCCAGCAGTGCCGCCATCTTACGTCCGGCGAGCGAAGCGTTGCGGGCTCCGACGATCGCCACCGCATGGCGCCGACACACACCCGGTCCACCCTTCAGTGCCAGCAACGGTGGTGGACCCTCGATGGTGAGGAGGTGCGCCGGATAGTCGGGTTCGCCCATCGCGACGAACCGCGCTCCCGCGGTGTGCGCCGCCGCCAGCTCGCGCGCCACCTCGGCCTCCGAGGCGATGCGGATGCGAGCTCGTGCGCCGCCGCGTCGCGCCAGTTCCGGCAGTGCCTCGAGCGCCGCTCGCGCCGAGCCGAAATGGTTGATCAGCTCGCGGAAGGTGACCGGACCGACGTTCTCGGAGCGAATCAGCCGCAACCACGCGGCGCGGCTCGCCTCGCCCAATTCGGGGCCGCCGGTCTCGACCGGGTCGTCGGCATCGTCGAAGGCATGGAGGTTCACCGGACGCTCCCCTGTGGTACAGGCGACCATCATGGTGAGAAGTTCTCCGAATTACAACCTTCAATATATTCTTGGTGTCGAAAGATTGTGTGCGAGGCGGTGGGTCACCGGTCGAGCCAACGCGCCAGCGCCGCGGTCACCGCCTCCGGCGCCTCGATCGTCGAGAGGTGGCCGCTCGCGGCGATCGTCTCCACCACCGCGCCGGGGATCGCCTCCGCCATCTCACGGGCGAGCTCGGGCGGCGTGATGACGTCCTCGTCGCCGACGATCACCACGGTCGGGCAGCCGATCGCGGCGAGCGACGGCCGGCTGTCGATGCGTCCGAGGATCGCCGACTGCTGGCGCACGAAAGCGGCCGCGCCGGTGTCGGCGGCCATGCGCCGGACGATGGCGACGAGGCGATCGTCGCGTTGGTGCGCCGGCGAGAGAAGCCGCGGGATCTGCAGATCGACGATACGGTCGAAGCCGCCGCGCTCGGCTATGTCGATCTGCTGCAGGCGCGCCGCCCGCGCCTCGTCGCCGTCGGCCCGTGCCTGGGTGTCGAGCAGCGCCAACCGCTCCACTCGCTCCGGCGCCCGGCGCAGGATCTCCATGGCGACGTATCCGCCCATCGACAGGCCGGCGAGGGCGAAACGCGCCGGCGCCTCGGCGAGGATCGCGGCGGCGATCCGTGGCATCGTGTCGGCCCGACCGTGGTCGGCGACGACCACCGGTCGCGCCGGGGCGAAAGCGGCGACCTGCGGCTCCCACAACTCTCTCGTGCAATTGAGCCCCGGAATCAGCAGAAGCGGTGACGACATCATCGCAGGCGACCTTCGTTGCTCGGGACCTCCGGCGGCTTCCGATCCGAACGCGACGGTCGATCTCACCGTCGTCGTCGCATCGCATCCACCAGTGACGACACTATAGTCGCGAGGAACCATCGGTAAATCTCTCGCGAGACAGATCTTCCAGCGATCTCGGCGTTGACTTTCGGGGTTGTTCGATCAATATGCCGGCCGAGATCTCGCATTGCACAAAAGATTCCGCGCGCGAGCGAGCCCGCCCTGTCGAGGTGCCCCCGATCGAGGACGCCGCAGGCCCGGCCGCAGGGGCGCGCGACCCACGGGAACGAATGACCTTCCAAGAACTCGGGCTGTCCGAAAAAGTCCTCTCGGCCGTCACCGCCGCCGGCTACTCCACGCCCACGCCGATCCAAGAGAAGGCGATCCCGACCGTCCTCGCCATGAAGGACGTGATCGGCATCGCCCAGACCGGCACCGGTAAGACCGCCGCCTTCGTGCTGCCGATGTTGACCCGGCTGGAGAACGGCCGCGCCCGGGCGCGCATGCCGCGCACCCTGATCCTCGAGCCGACACGCGAACTCGCCGCGCAGGTCGAGGAGAACTTCGACAAGTACGGCATCAACCACAAGCTCAACGTCGCCCTGCTGATCGGCGGCGTCTCCTTCGACGACCAGCTGAAGAAGCTCGACCGCGGTGTCGACGTGCTGATCGCCACCCCCGGCCGGCTGCTCGATCTCTTCGGTCGCGGCCGCCTCTTGATGTCCGGTGTCGAGATCCTCGTCATCGACGAGGCCGACCGCATGCTCGACATGGGCTTCATCCCGGACATCGAGAAGATCTGCAAGC
>CALMFH010000068.1 GCA_937864925.1 uncultured Alphaproteobacteria bacterium
GTCTGATCGTTGAAAAACAAGGGGAATTTCGTCTAAAATCGAAAATCCCCTTGGCCCTGCCGCTGCTCCCCGCCGACCACGCCGGTCCGATCCTACCGATCCACCTCCTCACCCCGGCGACGCTCGCCACCCGGCTCGACGAACTCGGCGCGGCCGTCGCCGCCTTCGCTCGCGCGTCCGGTTTCGAGGCGAAAGCCGGGGCCGTCCTGGTGCTGCCGGCCGCCGACGGTGGTCTCGCCGGTGCGCTCTTCGGCCTCGGCGGCGACGGCGACGCGGCGCGCACCCCGTTTCTGCCCGGCAAGGCGGCGAGCCTGCTGCCCGCCGGTGACTGGCGCTTCGTCGGCGACCACGGCGACGAGACCCTCGCCGCACTCGGCTTCGCGCTGGAGAGCTGGCGCTTCCGCCGCTACAAGGCGGCGCCGGAGCGCGGTGTCCGCCTCGTCGTCGGTCCCGAGGTCGATCTCGCCGCCGTCACCCGCACCGCCGACGCCGTCTTCCTCGCCCGCGATCTCGTCGACACGCCCGCCAACGATCTCGGCCCGGCGGATCTGGCGGCGGCGATCCGCAGCGTCTTCGAAAGTGCCGGCGGCACGGTCGCCGAAGTGGTCGGCGACGATCTCCTCGCCGCGAACTTCCCCCTCGTCCATGCCGTCGGTAAGGGCTCCGACCGGCCGCCGCGGCTGATCGACGCCCGTTGGGGCGATCCGGCCGATCCGAGGGTGACGCTGGTCGGCAAGGGGGTCGTCTTCGATTCCGGTGGTCTCGACATCAAGCCCGACAGCGCCATGCTGTTGATGAAGAAGGACATGGGCGGGGCCGCCAACGCCCTGGCTCTCGCCCGTCTGGTGATCGCCTCCGGACTGCCGGTCGCGCTGCGCCTGATCGTACCGGCGGTGGAGAACGCCGTCTCCGGCCGCGCCTTCCGCCCCGGCGACGTGGTGCCGTCGCGAAAAGGTCCGACGGTCGAAATCGGCAACACCGACGCCGAAGGCCGGTTGGTGCTCGCCGACGCCCTGGCGGCGGCCGACGAGGAGGCACCCGAACTGCTGATCGACCTCGCGACCCTGACCGGCGCGGCGCGCGTCGCTCTCGGCCCCGACCTGCCGCCATTCTACACGCGCGACGACGCGCTCGCCGCCGAGATCGCCGCCGCCTCGACCCGCGTCTTCGATCCGCTGTGGCGCCTGCCGCTGTGGAGTCCCTACCGGGCGATGCTCGACAGCCGCGTCGCCGACGTGAACAACGTCGCCTCCGGTGGTTTCGCCGGCTCGATCCTGGCGGCGCTGTTCCTGGAGAAATTCGTCGACAAGGCGAAGAGTTGGGTCCACTTCGACATCTTCGCCTGGACACCGAAGGCCTCGCCCGGCCGCCCCGAAGGCGGCGAAGCCCAGGCGATCCGCGCCCTCTACGAGGTGATCGCGGCGCGCTGGCCGAAACGGTGACGACGAGCAGACGCGCTCAGCGCAGCTTCAACAGCGCCTCGGCGGTGTCCGAATCGAGGCCGACGGCGTTGATCCAGCCACCGACGATGGCGGCGCGGATCGCCTGCGCCTTCTCCGCGTGCATGGCGACACCGAGCCGGGTGGGGATCGACTTCAACACCGTCGGCGACACTGACAGGGTGCAGTCGTCGAATTCGGTCGGGATCACCTTGCCGTCGGCACCGTAGAACCAGCCGCAGATCGTGCCGACCGCGCCGGAGGAGGCGATCTTGCCGATTCGATCGGTGGGAATGACACCGTGGCGGAAGACGGTGGCGAGCGGGCTGATTTCGCCGATGCCGACGAGAGCGATCGCCGCTCGCTTCATCAGCTCGAACACGGTCGAGACCGTCGAGGTCTGTAGCAGATGCGCCGCTGCCTCGGCGTTGTCGACGATCGCCGGCACCGGCAACTGCCAGGCGCGTGCGCCCAGTCCGGCGGCGAGCGTGCGGCACACTTCCGAGGAATGCGACGGGATCTGCGGCGCTCCGACACCGCCGATCAGCGACACCACGTCGATGTCGGAGGACCGGCCGCGCCGCACCGCCGCCGCAACCGCCGCCACCGTGTCGCCGTCCGAGACGCCGACCACCGTGCCCGGCCCCGATCGTTCCTCCACCACCCGCGCCACCGCCCGGCCGAGCACGTCGCCGGTCGATGCGCCACCGGCCCGCGGTTGCACCACCACGGCGAAATCGAGCGCATAGGCCTGGGCGAGACGGCGTTCCAGGGCGAAGTCGCGAAGTCCGGTCGGCGAGATCTGGATCTCGACGAAACCGAGATCCATCGCCGCCTTCAAGGCACGGCTGACCGTCGACTCGGAGATGTCGAGCGCCCGCGCGATCTCGTTCTGCGGCATCCGCTGGTCGTACCGCATCTGCGCGATGCGCAGGATGGTCTCGTCGTCTCGTCGATGCCGCGCCATGATACCTGCTGATCTTCGTCCCCGACACGTCTCGATAGCACACTGTGACCGAGTCGTCAGTCGGCTCGGCGATCCGCGGTGTCGCGGACGCCGATCGGCCCGAGCGCCACCCCCTTCATCGCTTCGGCCAGCAGGAAATACCCCACCACCAGCGCCGCCACCGCACCGAGCAGCGGCGCGCCGAGCGGATGGAACCCGGCGACGGCACCGATCGGGGTCAGTGCCAGCCCGATCGCCACCGCCAGCGCCCCGAGCGAGGTCGCCGTCAGCACCGGATGCGGCCAGCCCCGCCAGAAGGCGCGGCGGCTGCGGATGACGAAGATCACCAGGATCTGCGTCGCCATCGATTCGACGAACCAGGCGGTGCGGAACACCTCCGGGGCCGCATCGAAGACGAGGCGCAGCACCGCGAAGGTGGCGCCGTCGAAGAGCGAGGACACCAGCCCCATGATCACGGTGAAGCGCAGCAGCGCCGCCATGTCCCAGGCGTGCGGCGTCGCCGTCTCCTCGGCGTCGACGGCGTCGAAGGGGATGCCGATCTCCGAGACGTCGTAGATCAGGTTGTTGATCAGGATCTGCACCGGAGTGAGCGGCAGGAACGGGATGAACAGCGACGCCGCCGCCATCGACAGCATGTTGCCGAAGTTGGAACTCGTCCCCATCCGCACGTATTTGAGAATGTTGGCGAAGGTCCGCCGCCCCTCCTCGACGCCGTCGGCGACCACCGCGAGATCTGCGGCGGTGAGGATCATGTCGGCCGCCTCGCGCGCCACGTCGGTCGCCCCGTCGACCGACAGGCCGACGTCGGCGGCGCGGATCGCCGGCGCGTCGTTGATACCGTCGCCCATGAAGCCGACGGTGTGGCCGCGCCGCTTCAGCGCCGTGATGATCCGCATCTTCTGGTCCGGCGACACCCGGGCGAAATAGTCGACCTCGTCGACCCGCACCGCGAGTCGGGTGTCGTCGAGATCGGCGATCTCCGCCCCGGTGAGGAGCCCGCCCTGGCGCAGCCCGAGGGCGCCGACCAGATGGCGCACCACCGCCGGCGCATCGCCCGAGATCACCTTGACCCGCACCCCCGCTTCGGCCAGCCGGCCGATCGCCCGCGCCGCGCTCGGCTTCGGCGGATCGAGGAAGACGCACCAGCCGCAGAACACGAGATCGGTTTCGTCGTCGGCCGTGAGTCGGGTCCGTCCCGGATCCATCGCCCGGTAGGCGACCGCGAGCAGCCGTTCGCCCTCGCCGGCGCGCACCTCGTGAAAGGCGAGCAGGCGGGCCTGTTCCGCCGTGTCGAGCGGTATCACGGTGCCGTCCGGACCTTCGCGGGCCGACACGCGATCGAGAACCGCCTCGGCCGCGCCTTTGACCACGACGATCGGTCGACCGTCCTCGCTCGCCGCCACCGCAGCCCGTCGCCGTTCGAAATCGAACGGCACTTCGTCGAGCTTGGTCCAGCGCGCGAGGTCGTGCGCCTTCTCTGCGCCCTCTGCCGTCGCCGACAGGATGGCGCGATCGAGCGGCGTACGGATCCCGGTGCAGAACCGAGCGTTGACCGCGGCGAGTTCGAGGACCCGCGCCGAGGGTCGGCCGTCGGCGTCGAGATGGTCGACCAGGGTGATCTCGGCGCGGGTCAGCGTACCGGTCTTGTCGGTGGCGAAGACATCCATGGCGCCGAGATCGTGGATGGCGGCGAGCTTCTTGACGATCACCCGTTTGTGCGCCAGCCGCAGGGCGCCACGCGCCAGCGTCACCGTCACCACCATCGGCAACAGCTCAGGCGTCAGTCCCACCGCCAGCGCCACCGCGAAGAGGAAGCTCTCGAGCGGCGGTCGGGCGAAGGCGAGGTGGGCGAGGAGGACGAACAGCACCAGGAACACGGTGAGGCGCAGGATCAGCACCCCGAGCGATCTGAGACCACGTTCGAAGGCGGTCGGCGGTTCGGTGGCGACGAGGTCGGCGGCGATCTCGCCGAAACGCGTCGCCGCACCGATCGCGGTCACCACCATGGTGCCGGCGCCGGAGACCACCGCGGTCCCGGCGAAGACGGCCGAGAAGGCCTCCGCCGGCTCCGCCGCGGCGCAGGCTCCCGGCCGCTTCTCCACCGCATAGGGCTCGCCGGTCATCAGCGACTGATCGACCGCGAGCCCACGCGCCTCGATCACCACCCCGTCGGCGGGGACGAGATTGCCGGCGGCGAGCTCGACGACGTCGCCGACCACCAGCCGATCGACCGCCACCGACCGCACCGCGCCGTCGCGCCGCACGGCCGCGCGCACCGCCACCGAATGTTTCAGCGCGTCGGTCGCCGCTTCCGCCCGCACCTCCTGGACGACGTCGAGGCCGACCGAGGCGATCACCACCACGGTGACGATGGCGAAACTCGTCCAGTCGCCGGTCGCTCCGGCGACCGCCGCGGCGATCAGCAGGATCGCCACCAGCGGTTCGAGCAGCTTGCGGGCGATCCGCGCCGGCAGCCGGCGCCGGACCTGCACGGCGACGGTGTTCGGCCCGTCGCGCCGCGCCCGCCGTTGGGCTTCGGCCGACCGCAGGCCGGCGGACGATGAGCCGACGGCGGTGAAGGTCTCGGCGGGACCGTGGCTCCAGAACCGGTTTTCGGTGTTCACGACGACATTCCCCGTCCGCCCCCGTCCGGTCGGGCGGACCCGCGAGACGATGGACCGGCGATCCGGCGCTGTCACGGCGGGATCGCGGCGGATGGTGTTCCTGCGGATGATCCGCCGTTCACCCGCGCGACGAGCGCTTGCGGTCGACCAGCGTCAGGTCGATCACCCGATCCGGTATGGTCACCTCGAAAGTGGCGCCGGGGCCACGGTCGATGAGTTCGATCGATCCTCCGTGGGCGCGCACCAGTTCGGCGCAGATCGCCAATCCGAGGCCGGTACCGCCGCGCCGGAAACCGCCCTGGAAGGGTCGGAACAGGTTCTCCCGCGCCTTGGTCGGCACCCCCGGCCCGGTGTCGGCGACCCGGATGGTCACCACCGCGCCACTGCGTGCCGCGGCGATCGTGATGCGACGGACGAGAGCGGGATCGGTGTCGGCTTCGAAGGCCTGGGTGGCGTTGCGCACCAGATTGAGCAACACCCGGAACAACTGATCCGGATCGGCGTCGACTTCGAGGCTCGGCGCCATGTCGATCTCGAAGCCGATGTCACCGTCGAGCCGGCAGCCCTCCGCCGTCTCGCGCCGCCCCAGCATGTCGCCGACGTCCTCGACCAGACGCCGGAGCGCGATCAGCCGCCGCTCCGGCGGTGCTTCGCCGGTCTTGCCGTAGTCGAGCACGGCGCGCGAATAGCCGATGGCGCGGTCGAGAGTGGCGACGAGCTTGGGCACGAAGCGCTGCACCGTGCCGTCCGGGACGGCGGACAGGCGATCGGTGATGAGCTGGGCCGAAGCCAGCATGTTGCGCAGGTCGTGGTTGATCTTGGAGACCGCCACGCCGAGGTCGGCAAGGTGCTTCTTCTGGGCGAGCGATCCGGCCAGTTCGGTCTGCAACTCGGCGAGCCGCGCCTCCGCCGCCCCCATCTCGTCGCCGCGCCCCGAGGGCCGGATGATCCGCGCCGGGTTCTCCGGATCGGCGGCGAAATCGGCCATCGCCCGGCTCAACCGGTCGAGCGGCTCGAGGAACAGCCGCCTCAGGCCGAAGAAGATCAGCACGGCAGCCACGATCAGCACCGCCGCCGAAGTGGCGAGCAGGCGTCCGGCGTAACTGAGGGTCGCCTGGCGGGTCGGGGTCTCGGAGAGTACCAGATCGACCGTCGTTCCGTCGCCGCGCGGCGCCCCGACCAACCGCAGGGTCCGCCCGTCGCCGGCGGCGAGCATGGCGATGACGTCGGTGATCGGCGCCAGCGGATCGACGCTGCCGAGATCGGTCACCGCGTCGATGCGGATCGGCTGTTCGACCATCGCCACCAGCCGGCGCATCTTGCCCGAACGCACCGCGATCGCCCGCGCGTCGAGCGAGGCGAGCAGCCGGTCCTGGAGGGCCCGGCCGACGTCGGGGGTGTTCTCCAGCGACAACGCGACCAGTTCGCCGCGCTGGGTCATTTCCTGCAGCCGGTTGAGACGGAAATGGGCGATCGACGGCACGAAGACGAGGATCTCCGCCGCCAGCACGAAGAGGGCGGTGAGGGTGATCAGCTTGGTCGACAGACGCACGTCGCGACCCGCCGAGCCGGCGGCGCTCCTCGTCGTCTCGCGATCGGCGTCCGATGTCGGCTCGGACATGGCACCCTCTCTCGCCCCGGCATCCGCGCTGTCGTGTGATACGGCGAAGTACATAGCCTAGCACGGAAGCGGCCGTCGTGCGCTTTTCCCCACCGAGTGAGGTGAACGGTTCGTCGCGCCGATGGGGCGCGGTGGCGAATTCCACCGTTTTCCTCCGCCCTGGCGCGTTGACAGGGGCGCCGTCGCCCCCCTATAAGCCCCCTCGACCGGGATCCTCGTCCCTTCGGGCCGCGCGGTTGCGTGCGCCCCTGCCTCAGGGGCCGGTGACGGTCCCGACGCCACGGCGTCGGGAGAGGAGACCGAACCGGATCGCGTCCGCCCCGCGGGCGTTGTCGACAGTGTGTCCGCCCCGCGCGGGCCGAGCGTAACACGATATCGAAGGGAGCCGTCCGAACGGGCGGCCGAGGACCCATGAAGCGCACCTATCAGCCCTCCAAGATCGTGCGCAAGCGCCGCCACG
>CALMFH010000069.1 GCA_937864925.1 uncultured Alphaproteobacteria bacterium
TGGCGCGAGATGAAGAAGAAGTGAGGTCGGCGGGGCCCGCCCCTCGTGCGGGCGGGCCCCGCTCAGCCGCCGTGGGCGATGGTTCGAGATGCGCTCGTCCTCGATCGCATCTCACCAAGAGGCGTTGGGGATCGGCTCGGCATTCCAGGGGCGCCTCATGGTGAGGAGGGCCGAAGGCCCGTCTCGAACCATTGCGCACGGAGAATCGGTCCCCGTGGGGACGGTGTTTCAGCGAAACCGCGAAGGTGGGGCATGGCGAAGACACTCGGTCCGGTTCGACGCAAATTCGCGCCGTGGAACGATCCGGCGGCGAAGCCGCTGATCGAATTCCGAAACGTGATCAAGCGGTTCGGCGATTTCACCGCGGTCGACGACGTTTCCCTCGGCATCTACGAGCGCGAGTTCTTCGCGCTGCTCGGGCCGTCGGGCTGCGGCAAGACCACCCTGATGCGGATGCTCGCCGGCTTCGAGCATCCGAGCGAGGGCTCGATCCTGCTCGCCGGTCAGGACCTCGCGGGCAAACAGCCCTACGAGCGGCCGGTCAACATGATGTTCCAGTCCTACGCGCTGTTCCCGCACATGACGGTCGAGAAGAACATCGGCTTCGGTCTGGTGATGGACAAGATGCCGAAGGCCGACATCGAGGTGCGGGTCGCCGAGATGCTCAAGCTGACCCGGCTGGAGAAGTTCGCCAAGCGCAAGCCGCACCAGCTCTCCGGCGGCCAGAGGCAGCGGGTGGCACTCGCCCGGTCGCTGGCCAAGCGGCCGAAGGTGCTGCTGCTCGACGAACCGCTGGGGGCGCTCGACAAGAAGCTGCGCGAGGAGACCCAGTTCGAGCTGATGGACCTGCAACAGCAGCTCGGCATGACCTTCCTGATCGTCACCCACGACCAGGAGGAGGCGATGACGGTGGCCGACCGGATCGCGGTGATGGATCACGGCAAGCTGATCCAGGTGGCCGGTCCCTCCGAGATCTACGAACAGCCGAACAGCCGCTACGTCGCCGACTTCATCGGCGACATCAACATCGTCGAAGGCAAGGTGGCGACGATCGAAGGCACGACGATCCACATCGAGGCGGCTTCGCCGCAGGTGTCGCTGGTGGTCGAGGACGACGAGCCGACCAGCGTCGGGGCGACGGTGTGGGTGGCGGTGCGGCCGGAGAAGGTGCGGATCTCGCACGACGCGCCGGCCGATACCGCGATCAATACGGTGCAGGGCACGGTCTGGGACATCGCCTATATCGGCGACGTCTCGGTCTATCACGTCAAGCTCGACAGCGGCGCCACCATCCGGGCGACGGTCGCCAACGTCAGCCGCACCGTCGAGCGCCCGATCGGCTGGGAGGACCGGGTCTGGCTCTCCTGGTCGAAGTCGTCGGGCGTCGTGCTCACCTCGTGAGGGAGGGATCGGGGATGAGCGCAGACAAACGCCTCGGGCGGGCCACGGTGATCGGCGTTCCCTATCTGTGGATGCTGGTCTTCTTCCTGGTGCCTTTCCTGATCGTCGCCAAGATCTCGCTGTCGAACAGCGTCATCGCGGCGCCGCCCTACGAGCCGGTGATCGCCACGCTCGGTGAATTCTTCGCGAAGATCGGGGAGTTCACCGCGGCGAGTTACGCGCGGCTGGTCGGCGAGAGCATCTATGTGGAGAGCTATCTCTCCAGTCTTTGGATCGCCGGGACGTCGACGCTGATCATGCTCGTCGTCGCCTATCCGCTGGCCTACGGCATGGCGCGAGCGCCGAAGGCGTGGCGGCCGACGCTGCTGATGCTGGTGATCCTGCCGTTCTGGACGAGCTTCCTGATCCGCGTCTACGCCTGGATCGGCATCCTCTCCGACGAGGGGCTGCTCAACTGGGCGCTGATGTCGCTCGGCATCGTCGACGAGCCGATCACCTTCCTGGCGACGACGCGGGCGGTCTACATCGGCATCGTCTATTCCTACCTGCCGTTCATGGTGCTGCCGCTCTATTCGAGCCTGGAGAAGATGGACGAGACGCTGATCGAGGCGGCGCAGGATCTCGGGTGCACGCCCTTCCAGGCGTTCTGGCGGGTGACCTTCCCGCTGTCGATCCCCGGCGTCATCGCCGGCTCCTTCCTGGTCTTCATCCCCGCCGTCGGCGAGTTCGTCATCCCGGATCTGCTCGGCGGATCCGATACGGTGATGATCGGCAAGACGCTGTGGGAGGAGTTCTTCAACAACCGCGATTGGCCGACGGCGTCCGCCGTGGCGATCACGCTGCTGATGCTGCTGGTGGTGCCGATCGTGATCTTCCAGAATGCACAGGCCAAGGCGCAGGAGGCTGATCGATGAGACGGTTCTCCTGGTTCAACGTCACCTCGCTCGCCCTCGGCTTCGGCTTCCTCTATCTGCCGATCGTCATTCTGGTGATCTATTCGTTCAACGCCGGCCGGTCGGTGGCGGTGTGGGGCGGCTGGTCGCTGAAGTGGTACGCGGAAGTCTTCCAGAACCAGCAACTGCTCGACGCGGCCTGGACGACGCTCAGGCTCGGCGTCCTGTCGGCGACGATCGCCACGGTGCTCGGCACGATGGCGGCGATCGCGCTGTCGCGCTTCGGCCGCTTCCCCGGGCGGATGCTGTTCTCCGGCATGGTCTACGCGCCGCTGGTGATGCCGGAGGTGATCACCGGCCTGTCGCTGTTGTTGCTGTTCGTCGCGGTCGACTTCGACCGCGGCTTCTGGACGATCACGCTCGCCCACATCACCTTCACCATGTGCTTCGTCGCGGTAGTGGTTCAGTCGCGGCTGGTCGGCTTCGACAAGAGCCTCGAAGAGGCGGCGATGGATCTCGGCTGCCGGCCGGCGGGGACCTTCTTCCGCATCACCCTGCCGATCATCTGGCCGGCGGTGGTGTCGGGCTGGATGCTGGCCTTCACCCTGTCGATCGACGACCTCGTCATCTCCTCCTTCACCACCGGACCGGGCGCGACGACGCTGCCGATGAAGATCTATTCCGACGTCCGTCTCGGAGTGAAGCCGGAGATCAACGCGGTATGCACGCTGGTGATCGCGGTGATCTCGGTGGCGGTGATCGCCGCCTCGATCCTGACCAAGCGACAGGAGCTCGAGCGTGAGCGGGCCGAGCGCGCCGCCTTCGCGGCGGGCGGCTGAGGAGACCCCGATGAACGAGATCGTGTCGGTGACGCTCGAACCGGTCGCGGCGCTCGACGTCGCGATCGCGCCGGAGAAGCTGGTGCGCGGGGCGCCGATGA
>CALMFH010000070.1 GCA_937864925.1 uncultured Alphaproteobacteria bacterium
TCATAGCCCCATCCTCTCAGGAGTTGGGGCCTCCGGCAAACCCGGGGCGGTTCACGATTTCGTCCGGGACCGGCTCGGACTTTCCTCGTGGTCGCCGAGCAGTGACGCGCCGACCACCAGGTCGAATCCTCGAGCGGTCGCGTCCCCCGATCGCTCGATCGTCGCCCCGGTGCCGGCAAACGCACCGCCGCCGCCGAACCGGCATCCAAACCTCGGACGGCCCTCGGCGCGGTGGGACTATCGCGATGCGGCCGGCGCGGTCCTCGGCTTCGTCTGGCGCTTCGAGACGCCGCACGGCGCCAAGGAGTTCCGGCCGTTGACCTGCTGGCGGGATCTCGCCGGTCGTCTGGAGTGGCGGTTCGAGGGATGGCCGGCGCCGCGCCCGCTCTATGGGCTCGACCGGCTCGCCGAACGTCCGAAGGCGGTGGTGATCGTCACCGAGGGCGAGAAGGCGGCCGACGCCGCCGGCCGGCTGTTGCCCGAGCATGTCGCCGTCACCTCGCCGAACGGGTCGAAGAGTGCCGCCAAAGCAGACTGGCCGGCGCTCGCCGGTCGCCATGTCGTGGTTTGGCCCGACGCCGACCCGCCTGGGGCGTCCTACGCCGAGACCGTCGCCCGGCTGATGGCAGAAGTCGGGGCTTCGTCGGTCGCCGTCCTGACACTCCCCGAGGGCGTGGCGGAAGGGTGGGACGCCGCCGACGCGGAAGCGGAAGGGTGGACCACCTCACGAGCGGAATCAATGATCGCCTCGGCTCGCTCGGCAGTGATGGAGACAGGTGCGACGGGAGCGCAGGCAGACGAAAGACCGTTGCCGCTCTTCCCGCCGCTGCCACCGGCCGAGCCGTTCCCGCTCAACGACCTCGGTCCCTTCCTCGCCGAGGCCGCTGCAGCGATCGCTGCCAAGGTTCAGGTGCCGATCGAGATCGCGGCGCAATCGGTGCTCGCCGCCTCTGCACTCGCCGTCCAGGCACACGCCGACGTGCGCCTGCCCTACGGACAGACGAGACCCACCAGCCTCGACTTCGTGACGATCGCCGCATCGGGTGATCGGAAGTCGTCGGCCGACAACGAGGCCCTGTGGCCGATCCGCCAACGGGAAAAGACCCTCCGCGAGGAATACGAGGCCGATCTGAGAGAATGGCGAATCGACCTCGCGGCTTGGAATGCCTCGAAGAAGAAGATCGAAGCTGACGGCAAGATCGACCACGACGCCCGTCGCACGAAGCTCGCGGACCTCGGGGAGGAGCCCGCGAAGCCGCTGGCACCTATCCTGACGACCGGCGATGCGACCATGGACGGGCTCACAAAGAACTGGCCTTGGATGCACGGTGCCCTCGGGCTCTTCACCGCCGAAGGCGGGCAGTTCACGGCCGGGCACGGCATGTCGGACGACAACCGTCTCCGCACCGCCGCGATGCTCTCCGAACTGTGGGACGGTAAGCCGATCATGCGGGTGAGGGCGATGGACGGGGTTTCGATCCTTTCCGGTCGTCGACTCTCTGTGCATCTCATGGTCCAGCCCGACGCGGCGGCGTCCTTCCTCGCGAATGAGACGCTTCGCGATCAAGGGCTCCTATCGCGCATCCTCGTCGCAGCCCCGGCTTCGATCGCCGGGACGCGCTTCTATCGGGCGCCGCGCCACCAGGACGAACAGATGATCAAGCAGTATGGGGCGCGGCTGCTCTCCATCCTCGAGAAGCCGCCGGCCACGCTTGGTGACAAGCCGAACGAACTCGCTCCGCGCGTGTTCGCCATCTCCGATGCGGCAGCGGCGATGTGGACCGAATTCTTCGACCACGTCGAGCGCCAGTCCGGCCCGGCCGGCGATCTCGCCCCGATCCGAGACTTCGCGGCGAAGGCGGCAGAGCACGCCGCGCGGCTGGCAGCGGTGGTCGCTGTGGTGGAGGAGCCCGCCGCGACGGAAGTCGGCCCCGACGCCATGTCCTGCGGCATCGGGCTTGCGGATTGGTATCTGACCGAGGCTCTTCGGCTCGCCCGAGCATCGCGGACGGATGCCCGCCTCCTGCGGGCGAAGGGGCTGCTCGATTGGCTCCACGAGCGCAGCGCAGGTGGGATCGAATTCCGCGAGATCCTACGCACGGGACCGAACTCGGTGCGCACGAAGGCGGCGGCCGAAGAAGCTCTATCGATCTTGAATGCTCACGGATGGGTTCGCGAGACGTCGACACGGCCGCGCCGCTTTGCGGTCTCGAAGGCGGAGGGATGACCATGGCATATCAGCGCTTCGCCCTCGCGAAATCGAACATGCCCACTGCGACAGTTGCGACGATTGCGACACTTCGAGGTGAGAGCGCCCCAAACGTCGCAACTGTCGCAAGCGCTCCGGGCAATTCCAGCACTCTGCCCGACCCCGAGCGTGCCGCGATCCTCGAAGTCGATGGCGGGGTGCCGGCGGTCTTCGCCGAAGCCTTCGCCTCTCTCATGGCGACGTGCCCGGACGGTGTCCCCGAGGGGCAGTGGTGGCAGGCGATCGACGACGCCGGCCGCTTCCTCGACGCCTGGGGCGACCGTGCGGCCGACCTCGGATGGACC
Source organism: uncultured Alphaproteobacteria bacterium (assembly GCA_937864925.1). Classification (GTDB taxonomy): domain Bacteria; phylum Pseudomonadota; class Alphaproteobacteria; order Rhizobiales; family Ancalomicrobiaceae; genus CALBKH01. The sequence continues at coordinate 2,554 of CALMFH010000070.1, forward strand.
GGCCCCGATCTCTTCGAACGGGTAGCGCGCGGCGCCCATGGTCTCGTCTGGGAACTCGGCGGGCGGAACGTGATCGCCCTCACGGAAACCACCGCCGCACTCGGGCCGGACGATCGCACCGAACGGTCGTGGTTCGCCAAGCCGACCGGAGGTGTGCGATGACGCCGCCGATGATCCAACCGGGACAGTCGTTCCGAGAAGGCGTTGAACCCTTCGTCGAAGACCGACCGCCCGAGCCCGGCGAGGGGTGCACCTATCGCGTCACGGTGCTCGTGCATTCGGCGGATTATCGGCGGTGGTTCGTCCTCGTCGGCTTTCCCGACGGCGGTTTCGAGGCGGCGTCGAACGTGCCGTTCCGCATCGCCGAGGCAGTGGCCGAAGCTTGGCGCCGCGAAGGCGCGGACGTGCTTTACGGCGATCCCGCCGACGTGGAGGGCGCGCACCATGACATCCACTGACGCGGTCCTCGGGGTCGACCCCGGCCTCTCCGGCGCCGTCGCGGTGGTGTCGGCGGACGGCGATCTTCTCGCCGTCCACGACATGCCGGTGCTTCGCGATGGGGCGAAGGGGCGGGCGACCGTGAATGCTCCGCTGCTCGCCGCGATCATCCGCGAGACCGGCGCCACCACCGCCTTCGTCGAGTTCGTCGGTGCGCGGCCCGGGGAAGGCGCTGTGGGCGCTTTCGCCTTCGGCCGCTGCCGAGGTGTCACCGAAGGCGTTGTCGCCGCCTTGGGAGTCCCCGTGGCCTTCCTGACACCTCCCACGTGGAAGCGAGCCGTGGGCATCCCGCCCGGCAAGGACGGGGCGAAGGATGCCGCCCGTTCGGAAGCCATCCGGCGGTGGCCGGCGATGGCATCGAAGTTCGCTCGGGTGAAGGATGACGGCCGGGCGGAAGCGGCGTTGATCGCCCTCGCCGGGCTGAGGAAAGGAACCTCCGCATGACGATCGCCAATACCCTCGAAGACCTGGCGGTGGTGCTCGGCGAACGCTCGGTGACCTATGGCGCACCTGCCATCGCCTTCGACCGCATCGCCCGTTTGTGGTCGGTCGTGCTCGGCGTGGACATCTCGCCGCGCCGTGTCGCCGTCCTGCTGGCACTGCTCAAGGTTGCCCGCCTCGTGGAGACGGAAGACCACCGCGACAGTTGGGCCGATCTCGCAGGCTATGCCGTCATCGGCGCGGCGATCTCGGACGAACGGGAGGATGCTCGACATGGCTGAAAATGCACCGAGGAAGCAGCGAGGCCGCCCTTTCCCGCCCGGCAAGTCCGGCAACGCGGCAGGAAAACCCAAGGGCGCCCGGAACAAGGCGACGCTCGCCGTGGAAGCCCTCCTCGAAGGTGAGGCCGAAGCGCTCGGGCGAAGGGCCGTCGAACTCGCCCTCGGAGGCGACACCACCGCCCTGCGGCTCTGTCTCGAGCGCATTGCACCGCCACGCAAGGGGCGTCCCGTCGTGCTCGACCTGCCGGAGATCGTCACCATCGCCGATCTTGCCCTTGCTCAGTCGGCGGTGGTCGCCGCCATGGCCGGCGGGGAAATCTCGCCGGACGAAGCGGCCGACGTCGCGAAGCTGCTCGAGGCGATCGGAGCTTCGATCGAGCGTCGCGACCTCGAAGCCCGCTTGGCAGCATTGGAAGCCCGTGGGGAGGCGAAGGCATGAAGGCGATGGCAAAGCGGCTGGCAGTTCTGGAAGCCGTGGTGAAAGGTGATGACCGAGGGGGGCGGCACCCGCTGTCGCTGCCCTTTTGGATCGTCGCGGCGCACCCGCCGGGCGGCTATGACGTCGGCCGGAGCGTGTCGGAAAACCTCGGGCGGTCGATCGGGATCGAACAAGGCTTGCGCAACCTCATATCGGCGGACTGGCCGGGCGTTGCTGTCCGGATCAAGTCCCGGTTCGTCGCCCTTATGCGCGAGCGCGGCGCGGTGCTGACCGACGACCCCGTCCCGGCGGAAATGGCCACCGAGGGGAATTGGGCCATCGCGGTGGATCTGTTCCGCACGATTCCCGGAGTGATCGGCACATCGGCGGCCTACCGTGCCCTCGAAACCGAAATTTTGACCATCGAAGAGAAGAGGGCAAAGAAGTGAGCCGAGTGGATCGCATCAAACGTCTCGAAGTCGCCAGCGGTGGTGTGGAAGCCCCATCGCGCTTCCTGATCTCCCTCGGGGATGGCACTCGATGCGACGAGGTGGTCGAAATCGTCGATACCTTCGCCTGCCGGTCGCACCACCGCCACATCGACGAGCCCGCCGGCGATTTCGCCTCGCGAGCTTTGGCGGAACCGGGCGAGCCGTGGACGCCAGTCGGCACCGATCGGCCGAGAACCATCGACCTGACCACCGTGACAGACGCCCAACTTGCCGACCTCATGACAGTCGGGACCGTCCTCGAGGGGGAAACTCGGACATGACGCACGTCGAAATCTGGTGCGGCGTCCCCGCGATGGCCTGGACCGACACGGCGGCCGGGCGGCGTTACGACTTCGAGGAAATCGGCGAGCGGCGGTTCTTCGTCGACCTGATCGAGCCCGAGGGCCGCGCCGGCATGTGGGAGGGCACGAGCTACGAGGCCGCGATCCTCGAGGCGTACGAACTCGCCGCCGCCTGGGACGACGTCATCGAAGTCGTCGATCATGTCGGCGGTGGCGAGATGCCCTGAGATGCGGACCTCGTACCCTCTCGGAAGGGGTCCGATCATGAGATCTCGATTGCGGCCCATGATGCGAAGGGCCGGCCGAAAGCCCCGGCGGCGCCGTCGATCGCCCGATCGGTGCATGTCGAGGTCGGCGCTGGCCTCGCCGCCGCGCGCCCGTTTCGGCGTGAGAGGTTGATAATTCCCCTATAGTGGCCGGCCGGTTGATTTCGGTCGTGGTTCCCACGCCGGTACGAGCCCCCATCGCTCACGCGAAGCGGTGGCCGGTCGCCTGCCACTGATCTATTGCCGATCTCGCGACCGCCACGAAAGGACGACCGCGACGGCCTTCGCGCTTGGGATTATCCGCCTTCGTTCGCCCCGAGTTGCCGCGATGCGCGTCGGGATGATGGGTCGCTGAATTCCGGACAACAAAAAACCGCGGAAATCCGCGGCTTTTCGGCAGGGAATTGGTGGAGCTGAGGGGGTTTTCGATGTTGTTCGAAATATCCCTTGTATTTCAACGGTCCGACGTCGAGTCCTCGGTGTCCGGTGTAACAGTATATTGGTGCATCACGACACTTGATCGAACTTCATTACGAGCATCGAGTCAAGAGAGTGACTTTCCATCGACGAGAGAATATCGATCGACGGACTCTAGTCGGCCTTTCGACGCTCCGCGAGTTTGTAGACCTCGTTCCGGTCGCGCTTGCCGACGGCGACCACCAAGACCAAGACTTCCCTGTCGCGGACCTCATAGACGAGGCGGTAGCCCGCATTCCGCAGCTTGATCTTGTAGCGCTCTTTCGTTCCGTGCAGTCGTGCAGACGGAACTTTCGGATTCTCGACGCGCTCGGCGAGCTTCGCCTTGAATTGCTCTCGCGTGACGTTGTCGAGCTTGCGCCACTCCTTCAATGCCTCGTCCAGAAAGGCGAGGTCATAGGTCATCGAGCGACACCTTGTGGACGGCTTGGCCTTCGCGCGCGTCGGCGATGGCGTTCAGCTCCAGGTCTTCGAGCCGATCGAGCATCGCCTCGTATGCCTTGGCGGGCACGCAATAGAATGCGGGCTCGTTGCGATTGAGGATCGCGACCGGGAACCCTTCACCCGCCGCGACGGTGCCCATCGGGTTCCGCTTCAATTCGGAAACGCTGGCGGTGGTCGTCGCCAAAATCTGATGAGCCATTTCGAGCCTCCGTATCGGCACTCAATTTAGTGCTTTTAAAAGCATCGTTCAAGCCGATCCGCACGCCCGTGATGATCACGCTTCTTCAGCCGGTCCATCTCGCCGTCGTGGGTTTCCGAGGCTCCGCGTCCGAAGGCGTGCCCCTCACCTTGGATTGGGAGAATTTACTGGTGACAAGGCATCTCGCGCCGTCTCTAGAAAATCTTTCCTCGCAACGCCCCTACGTCTCGTAAAAAATTCTTCTATACCAAGCCAGGGGGTGACAGAAAAGTCCAATGATATCAATAGGCGTGATTTCAGGGTTTTCCGATCCGAGAATGTCGTCGTGATCGCGTTCGTCCGAAGGCAGCGAAAAGAAATATATTTCCTCTGCACTCAATATCAACGCAAAATTCTTCTACAAATCGACCGTCAAACGAAAAGTACGCGATGACAAAATGCCACCGATCGGTACTGGTACGATAAGTACAATTTTCGTCCTTTTGGCTTCGCACCACTCGAAAAGTAGCCCGAAGCTGGATTCAAAAATGTAACAAGTCGAGTTCAGATCAGAAAATGTAGAAGGAAATCGGTGATTTTGAAATAAGGCACGACTTTTTGGATTATGTTCAGATTGTGGCACTTTCGATCACCAGTTCGCCACATTCTCTCGAAGGCCCCTCGGAATGGTACAAAAGTACCTGGGATGTATCATACAAAAGCATGGTGATTTTCGGCCCGTACTTTTCGATAAGGTATTCCGCCGTAAGGCGAAATTCACCGTCAGGTTCCAAAAGTACCATGTACCTGTACCTTTTGATTCTCTCTACCTCTCTTACGGGGTGACGAAATATCTTGGTTGGTACATTTTAGGTTTGGTCACAATTGGAAGAAGCTGGATTGAAAAATGTACCAACCAAGATAAGTTGAGATCCCAGAACCGAGGGTGGTCGGAGAGCATAGGTACGGTACGAATGTACTTTTGAGTGCAGACGGAAAAATATTCCTCTGGACTCATCCCTCTGGATCTATCCCCTGCCCGCGCTCCGCGACAGCAACGAACCCGCGCGCGAGGCCCCAGCCGAACCGACCAGACCAACACTGACCAGATCCTCGTCCTAAAGCGATCCCGGTTGAGTGCAGAAGCCGTAGCTTCAGATCGACGGGGTTTAGGTCAGAGATGAAGGTGGGGTTGGGTTCAGACGGGCGCACCCGCTTCTCCGAGCACCAGCACCGCCCCCGCTCCGCGCGACATGCAGGGGAATTCCGGTTCCGATCCGCCCACGGTCACCGCGCGCAACAGCCCTTCTTCGGTGCGCCCGATGAGGACCGCGCATCCGCGCCGATCGCGCCAGAGTCGTTCGGCGGTGGTCGCATCGATCACCTCAGGACCAGTCAGAGGGGGCATCGGGTCCGCCCCCTGATGCAACGTCACCGCAAACGGCGGAACCGCCGTCAGCGGGAATGCGGGAGACTCATCCCCCCCTATCACCACCGCATGGGAGGCGGCGATCACGTCACTCTCGCCGAGGTAGTCGTGCCGAATGAACACCAGACGTCCGCTCGCATCCACGAAGACCAAGATCTCGTCGTCTAAAGCAACATCTCGCAGACAGAAAATCTGACGAGTCGTCATTTCGATTTGTGTATTCAGTCTCATAATGAGTCCTCCAAGTGTCAATTTGGCGCTCAAATACCGAATACATCAACTTTATTTCGAGTCAATACGCCGATTTCGCCTGATTAAATTGCAATTTTGCCGGTCCCTACTCTTCGAATCGTTGATCTCCGGTACAGCGACGACGTTTCGCGCCGCCTTCGTACCCGGCGTAAGTGGTCGCAAATGTACTATATATTGTGTCCTGCGCGACAGCGATGAGCATATATTGGGCTACTCGAAGAGTGACTTCTCTTTGGTGTCCTCAGTTCGCCCCCGAGTCCAGCTTCGATCGCCCTTTCCGCCGGGCACCCGGTCGCACGTCGGCCTCTTCATGCCATGCCATTGGACCTTGACCTTGTGGCATATGCCATTAACCAGCCCGAGAGGTCAGATTCGCGCGCCATTGAAGTTGCCTTCGATATTTGGCATAACCGGGACGCGACATATAAAACGCTATTGGCACAAACGGAGTGCCCCATGTCCAAGATCATCGGTTACGCCCGCACCTCCACCGTCGAACAGCTCGCCGGGCTCGAAGCGCAGCGCCGCGACCTTGCCGCCGCCGGATGCGAGAAGGTCTTCGAGGAACAGGTCTCGTCGGTCGCCCCCCGCGTCCAGCTCGAAGCCCTGCTCGACTACGTCCGCGACGACGACGTGGTGGTGGTGACCAAGCTGGATCGCTTGGCGCGTTCGGTGCGCGACCTCGTCGCCATCGTCGACCGGATCAAGGCCAAGGGCGCTTCCCTACGCATTCTGGCGATGAACCTCGATACCGCCGGGCCGACGGGAACGCTGATGCTGAACGTCCTCGGGTCGGTCGCACAGTTTGAACGCGAAATGATGCTCGAACGGCAACGCGAGGGCATCGCCAAGGCAAAGGGCGAGGGCAAGTACAAGGGACGCAAGCCCACCGCCCGCGCCAAGGCCGACGACGTCCGCCGCCTTCGCGCCGAAGGGCTCACGGCCGAACAGGTTGCCGAACGGCTCGGGATTTCGATCCGATCGGTTTTCCGGGTGAAGAGCGAAGACGCGCAGGCTGCGTGAACCGTCACGGGAGAGGAGAGACCCGCTCGCGCGGCGGCGGCGGTTTCGGCGCGACCGGCGGCGGCGCTCGCATTCCCCCCTGGCCTTCAAATTTCCGCCCCTGAGGGGACCCAAAGGGGAGCCTACCCAGGGCACACGCGCAAAGACGTAGAGTGCCTGTCCGGCGGTAGTGAAGGCATCAGGGAGCGGGATTTCGGGTGATGTGAGGCTGGGTATGATCCAATGGGGAGACTCGTGAGGAAATATTATATCGACATAATCGTCATTTATACATAGCTACTACCGATTAATAATACTTTATTAATATGACAATTCTGTCTCAATTTGTCAATTTTTCCCTTATCTCGCCCGATTTACCGCAGACCACGAGGCTATTGACGCAAAGCGGCCGATCCTCGTCGTTGGATCGAAGCTGTCCAATCTAGACTGCCGGTGATTTCTCCTGCACCATCAAATGCAAAGCGTTAGGCGAAGGGCAGGGAGATGAGTGAGCAACCGAATGCGCGTTTGCGCCTACCGGCAATCTCGGAGGCTGATCGATGACCTCGGTCCGCAGGGCCATTGTGTTCCTCGATTGGGACACCGCACGTAGGATCGCCCCCGCAAATCGCGTCCCGGCTACCGACCTCAAGCGTGCGGCACGCCAAATTGAGCCCGTTTTTTCGGCGCTACAAGAAATCGTAGCGTCTCACCTGACATCCTTGGACCCTAAGTCGCCTTTCCGGGTTCGTTGGCGGCTTTATCATGGTTGGTATAGCGGGAAGACAAAGACATTCGATTACCACGTGGTCGACAGATTCCTACAAGATGCGCAACCAAAAGTTATAAAAAATGTTTCGTTCGGCATCGACGTCGAAGTCGCGACGAAGATGCTCATTGGCGGGGAACGCATGCCATTGTACGATAGTCTGCGACAGCTAACAGAACCAGATGGAACGGTGGTTATTAGACAAAAGATGGTCGATACAGGCCTAGTTTGCGACATTCTACAGTCATCACGCAGCTCGCGTGACGATGTGCACTTAGTTTATGGCGACGATGACGATCTACTACCGGGGATTTACACAGCTGAAGCGTGGGGTGTACAAATCCATATGTACCGCCCTGACCAAGGAAGCAGGCATTTAAACACAAGTCGAATTGTCACAGTTCTGGAGAGAGCTTGAATGATTTCATCGGAGCTCCTTGAGCGCGATCTTCGTCCATTCGCCGATCCTGCCACGGAAGTCCAGGTGCAAGCGAATGATCAACTCATCCGAGTGGGCCTGATTCGTGATGGAGAAGGCCAGACCATCACGTTGAGCTTGGATTCTGGTCGCGTGCGCTTTCAAACGACGCAAGCCGAACTCACGGTCGTACGTGAATTCCATAATATTCGCTCGATGCTTGCCTCTCAATACTTCTCAAATATTCAAGTTCTTGCCGATAATCAGCGACGTTTATTAGGCTTGCGACCCGTCGGCGTCTTTATCGAACCCGAAGGTAAAATTGACGGAGAGCCTCTTACACTTGGCACATTCCAACAAGCTGCAAAACTACGGGAGAAAAAAGGACAAGAAAAGCCTATTAGTATAATCCTACTAGATGGCTCCGCCGGGGTAGGAAAGACATCCCTAATTTCTCAGCTTGTTCTTTCTCGGGCCGAAAGCTACGGCCGAGAAGGCAATCAGCCCCCTATTCTACATATAGCAAATCGCGGGCGGCGCTTGGTCAGTCTAGATGAATTAATTGCGCTTTCTATTCAGCTAGTTCGCGGTCGATTCACGTACGACCAAGTGCCTACTTTGGTTCGGCATGGTGTTTTACAAATCGCCATCGATGGTTTCGATGAGTTAGTCGATGCCGACGGATATGCCGACACGTGGTCGGTTCTTCGCGATTTCTTACATGACATCGAAGTTGGCGGCCCCATTATTCTCGCCGGGCGAGATACATTCTTTGATCTTACGAAATTCTCCGAACGGCTTCACGATCTTAGCGCAAGGGTTGATCTAACTCACGCCAGTTTGGCACCTATTACTCCTGCCACGGCAAAAAAGTGGCTTTCGCAGGTCGGCTGGTCGGCCGAAGAGCTAAATTCCAGCGAGGCGGCCGAACTGCTGAAACCCAACTCTTATGTACTCCGGCCATACTTCTTGAGTACAATTGCACCACTTGGCGGCGTCAACTCCGTTTTAGGAGACATGCTCAGCCCCCGCGACTTTCTTGTGAAGAGCTTTCTTCGTCGCGAAGCAAGTTTGATCACCCTGCGTTTGAACATGGATGAGGACACTGCAGCCGATTTGTTATGGGAGTTGTTTGAACTAGTAGCTCTGGAAATGGCTGAGGGGGAAACAGAATCTGTCGACTTACCATTTCTTCAACTCGCTATTGATTTTACGTTTGAACGTGCACTGAAAGATCCTTCTGATTTAGCAAAGCTTCGCCACAAGGCTGGTTCATTCGCACTGATGGATATAGACGCGCGACAGGGATTTCGGCGATTTCCGCATACAGAAATATCGAATCATTTTCTATCTAGTGCCTTGCTTAAGGAAGTTCTATCAGGAAATGTTCCGCGATTTCTCCGTAGAGGGTACTTCGGTACGGATCTTCTACTAGTCGCTGGCGAGCAAATGTTAAATTTTTCACCGGACCAGATTCGCAATCTGCGATCCAGACTATTCAACCTGATGAATAGCGATGTCGGAGCCGAGCGGCTGGGCCATAACTCAGCCAGTCTGCTACTAACATCTGCTGTCGTAGATGCGTCGGAGGAGCTTTCGTTCGAACGAATTAGCGCCGGTGATGCAGTCTTATTTGGTACTACCGGCTCCGCTCGCTTGGTTGAGGTTGACGTCAATCGGCTCGATTGCCGAGGGGCCAACTTAGCCGCGATAAATTTCGAACGGTGCTCCACGGCTGTCTTGGTTGTAGACGATCGGACATTGTTCGGCCAGACGAGACCTACGGTGGGTAGCTTGGTGATAGAATCCGCCGGGAAAGCGAGCGTTCTGTACGATCCCGAGGAAATCGGTACCTGGATGTCTGCACATAAACCGCGCCGGGACGATTCGCGGCCGGAGAATGACGCCACGAAGTTGCTGGAGAGAGTTACTCGCGTCTTTCTCCGGCAGTTTTATATCAAGAGCGATCCACTCGACCCCGCTGGACGTTATTTGTCTGAGGATCTCTGGCCTGCGATAGAGGAGAAGCTAACCCTTGCAGGCCGGCTGCGCCGGACCGATAGGAAAGAAGCTTCGGGAAAACGCGGGGAATTCATACACATCGTTAATCCTGGGGCCCTCCTGGAATGCGCTTCACACGAGGATCGCGAACTTTGGGACAGCATAGCGAAATTAGCATAGTATTTTTCTATATAAATTGCAATAAATATAAATTTATAATAATAATTATACCTAATTATATAGGATGTCATAAGAAATATTATATCGTTGGAATCCTTATTTCGGGATTATGCGAGATCAATAAATCAGATTTACTTCAAAAAATACGGAACTATCGCCATCACAATTTACACCCATGCCCGCTTCCTGCGCATTCTCGTCATTAGCGCCTTATGACGAGCCGCTACGGCACCACCGCGAGTGCCGCCAAATCCACGCCCGCGTGCCGCAGCTTCCCCATCTCCTCCACCAGCCTCGCCACTGGGTATTGCCCGCCGCCGTAGCGGTCGGACATGCCGCCCTGCGAATGCCCCTGTAGGGCGTTCATGACGTCGTGGGGCACGCCGCAGGCGCGGCAGGCGTCTTCGAAGGTGTGGCGGAAGCTGTGGAACGACACTTTCGGCCGCTTCACCCCGACCGAGTCGAGGAAGCGCACGAAGTGCTTCGAGAAGGTCGACGAATAGTAGCCGTCGGGTGCCTTCTCGACCGTGTCGAACAGCCTACCCGACCTCCCCGCGACGTAAGCCGCAAAGCCTATCCGCAGCAATTCGGCGTGCACGGGGATGAGCCGCCGCGACGAGGCCGTCTTCACCCGTTGATCGTCCTTCTCGGCACAGATCCGGAAGCACAGCGCGCCGTCGACGTCGACGATGTCGTCTCGGTAGAGCTGAAGGATTTCGTTGAGCCGTGCGCCCGTGAAGAGGCCGATGAGCGGCACCCAGAATTTCGGACTGTCGTAGAGCACCACCGCCCCCGGCGCCGACCAGTGGCGTTCGGACACGCACCCCCGATAGACCGGCGCCGCGAACATCCGTTTGAGATCGTCGAGCGAGAACGGGTCGCGTTCGTCGCGGGCGTTCGTCCGCTTCTCGACCTGCATCCCTTCGAACGGGTTCTTCTCCACCTCGTCATAATGCTTCCGTGCCCAGGCGAAGAGGCCGTAGAGGCACCCGAGGTGCTTGTTGACGTTGGTGATGCTCATCGGCGGCAGGCCCGCCGCCTTCGCCTTCTTCGCGGCCGCCTCGAGCGACAGGTTGCGCAGCACCTTCATCTTCGAGCGGTTCGGCGGCAGAGCCGACAGGACGTCTTTGAAGGCGCGGGCATCGGCCTTGGCGAAGGCGTCGATCGGGCGATCCCCGACGAGTTCGAGGAACAGGTCGACCATGATCCGGCGTGCATCGCCGGTCTTGTCCGCCAGATTGCGCTTCGCAGCCTCGGCAAGCCACTGGTCGCGAACCGCCGACAGCATGGGAGCCGCGCTGACGGGCGCGGCGGGCATCGGATGAGGCGGTGGTGCGGAGACGGGCGGATTCGGCTCTGTGGGCTTGGGAACCAAGCTGGCGGCGATTTCGGCCAAGATCTCGTCTGAACCCCGATGCTCGGGTTCATTGCCGTCGTTACGCGCCTGAATGTCCGCCATCGCCTGCACTTCGGCGGCCTGCACCAGCCGCAACAGCGAACGCCACGCCCGCGACGCCTTGTCGAGCGTGA
>CALMFH010000071.1 GCA_937864925.1 uncultured Alphaproteobacteria bacterium
TGACGTCGCGGTCGTCGGAGAGCGGTTCGATCATCGCCACCTCGATCGCCTCCTCCGTCTTCAGCCCATCATGGATGAGCGAGGCGGCGTAGACGACGAGGCGGGTGGAGCAGCCTTCCTCGAGGTCCTGACCCTTCAGCGAACGCAGCCGGCCGGCGAGGTCGACGAGGCGACGACACTTCTCCAGCGCCAGACCGGATTCGGCGGCGACGATCTCGGCCTCGATCAGCGGCTTCGGGTAATCGAACTCGATCGCCAGGAAGCGCTGGCGGGTCGAGGGTTTCAGCGACTTCAGGAGGTTCTGATAGCCGGGATTGTAGGAGACGACGAGCATGAAGTCGGCCGGCGCGGCGAGGACTTCGCCGGTGCGCTCGAGCGGCAGGATGCGGCGGTCGTCTGTGAGCGGGTGCAGCACCACGGTGACGTCCTTGCGCGCCTCCACGACCTCGTCGAGATAGGCGATGCCGCCGGAGCGCACCGCACGGGTGAGCGGGCCGTCGGCCCACACCGTCTCGCCGCCCTTCAGGAGATAGCGGCCGGTGAGGTCGGCGGCGGTGAGATCGTCATGGCAGGCGACCGTGTGCAGGGCCAAGCCGAGCCGGGCGGCCATGTGGGCGACGAAACGGGTCTTGCCGCAGCCGGTCGGCCCCTTGAGCAGGAGCGGCAGGCGCAGGCGGAAGGCGCGTTCGAAGATCGCGCACTCGTCGCCGACCGGCCGATAGTAGGGCACGTCGGCGGCGGGCCGGACGGGATCGCCGGCGAGCGGGGCATTCATCGGATCCATCTCCGATCCACTCTCGTGTCTGTCGTGCACACGCCCTCGGCCGGGGTTCGTCCGAGGGCGTGCGACCGTTTCATACCGCCGCTCGGGGACGCTGACGCGTCCGAGCGGCGAAGGAACGCGAATTTCTCATCCGCATCGAAGGCATGAGAAATTCGTGTGATGCATACCATCGATCATTTCCAACGCTCGATGGCATTCGGAGACCGGGAGAGGCTCACCGCCGCTCCCGGTCGGGGGTCTTGCTCATTCCGCCGGAGCGGCACCCTCGCGGGTGATGAGCTCGGGTTTGGCCGGGCCGAAGATCGACCACAGATACATCAGGGCACCGATGACTACCACCAGGCCGGAGCCGAGGCGCAGCACGTAGAAGAGCGTCATCTGTTCCTGAACCTGCATGAAGTCCAGCTGACCGAGGACGCGCTGCAGATGGGTCTGCACCACGCCGGCGAAGGTCAGAGTGAAGGTCATGAAGGCCATGGCCGAGGACATCACCCAGAAGCTCAGCATGTTGAGCACCTGGTTGTAGGGCTGACGGCCGAGGAGATACGGCATGGCGTAGGTCATGACCGCCAGATTCAGCGACACGTAGGCGCCGAAGAAGGCGAGGTGACCGTGGGCAGCCGTGACCTGGGTGCCGTGGGTGTAGTAGTTCACGCCGTGCAGGGTGTGCATGAAGCCCCAGACGCCGGCGCCGAAGAAGGCGAGGACGGCGCAGCCGAGCGCCCACAGGAGCGCGGCGTTGTTGGGATGCTCACGCCGACGCTTCCACACCATGTTGAAGGTGAACAGCACCATGGCGAAGAAGGGCAGCACTTCCAGCGACGAGAAGATCGAGCCGATCCACTGCCAGTAGGACGGCGTGCCGATCCAGTAGTAGTGGTGGCCGGTGCCGAGAATGCCGGTGAAGAGCGACAGGGCGACGATGGCATAGAGCCACTTCTCGATCACCTCGCGGTCGACGCCGGTCATCTTCAGCATGAGGAAGGCGAGGATCGAGGCCATCACCAGTTCCCACACGCCTTCGACCCACAGATGGACGACGTACCACCAGTACATCTTGTCCACCGACAGGTTCGACGGATTGTAGAGCGAGAACAGGAAGAAGATCGCGATGCCCCACAAGCCGAGCAGCAGGACGTTGGTGATCGCGGTCTTGCGGCCCTTCAGCACCGTCATGGAGACGTTGAAGAGGAAGATCAGCGCACCGACGACGATGCCGAGCTTGACCCACAGCGGCTGCTCGAGGAACTCGCGGCCCTCGTGGATGCGGAAGACGTAGCCGACGACCGCACCGAGCGCACCGACAACCAGGATCAGAAGCTGGATGTAGGCGAGCTTGACCGAGTGGATCTCGGTCTCGGACTCTTCCGGGACGAGATAGTAGGCGGCGCCGAAGAAGCCGAGCAACAACCACACGATCAGCGAGTTGGTGTGCAGCATGCGGAGGATGTTGAAGGGCAACAGCTCCGACAGGAAGTTCGGCGCGACGTAGACGTAGCCGGCGACGAGGCCGACGGTCACCTGGACGGCGAAAAGGGCGAGCGCGACGATGAAGTAGGCGAGCGCCACCTTCTGGCTTTCGTATTTCATGGCTTCATCCCCCTCCCTCAGCCCTTGACGTTGGGCGGCCAGTTCTGAGTGTCGATCTTCGAGACCCAGGCGAAGAAGTCGACCAGCCCATCCAGCTCCTTGTCGGAGAGGTTGAACTGCGGCATCTGCCGGCGGCCCTCGATACGGGTCGGCTGAGCCTTCATCCAGGTCTTGATCGCCTCGCGAGCACCGGCCGGATCCTTGTCGCCGCCGTAGCGGACGAACACGTTGCCGAGTTCGGGCGCATAGTAGGCGCCTTCACCCAGAATGGTGTGGCAATTGATGCAGGCGTTCTTCTCCCACACGTGCTTGCCGAGAACGACGCCGTCGGTGATCGGCGCCTTGGCGGTCGAGTTGTTGACCACATACATGTGGCTCTGCGCGGTGAGCGAAACGAAGATCAACAGGAAGGCGAGCGACCCCCCGTAGAAGATGTTTCGCGCCGCCGATTTGGTGAGCGCATCGAACATAGAGTCCCCCGTTCTGATCGGATCAGCTCCGGAGGGGACGATGCCGAGGGGGAGAAATCAGAGCCTTGATATTTGGTAATCGTGACGCTTCGCCGCGCACCGGCAACCGCACCACAATAAAAAAAGAGCGGCATCGAAGCACTCTGCGAGCGCTTCGATGCCGTTGACAGTCATTCAGGGCAATCCGATGGATCCCGACCCTTTCGAGATCGATATCCGCGGATGACATTGCCCGCACCTCTCCGATACGTACTTGATAGTAGTCAAGTCGTGCAGATTTTTCGAAGATGGCGACCGGTCGAGATCATCGACCGGCGACAGTCGAACCACGGGGGCCGAGGTCGTCGCGAGCCAATTTCTCGCCCTCGAAAGCCTTCGTTTCGAGAACAACCTCGTGATCGGCGAGACGAAATCGCGCTTCGTGGCGAAGAGGCGGGTCGAACTCTGCGACGATCCGCCGCCCGCCTCCGAAAGTGGGGCCTCCGATCTCGAGTTCGACCGAGGAAGGCGGCTGACGAGAATTTTTTCACCGTTCCACATCCGCAGAACAACAGAGGGACATGAATGCGGATTGATCATGACCGGGATATCATGCCAAAAAGGCGGGCATCCGAGACGGCGCCCGGCAATGGGGTTCGCCGTCCGGTTTCTCGTGGCACCGGAGGGGGTGTTCATGTGCGGCGCGCCGAACGGTGAAGGGACGACCCACAGGTTCGATCCGACGCGGTGCCCGCTGCTGCAGGGGCTGGCGCCGGAAGAAGCCGATCGGATGATGCGCACCGATCCGCGCATCATGGCCTGCCGGGCCGCGATCGAGAGTGGACGGCCCTCGCTCGAACCCTGTGTCGCCAAGATGGTGCGTGCCCACGATTCGCGGGCGGCACGCGTCGCCTGACCACCGGCGCGACGTGGCCGAGGTGTGAGCCCCGTCAATCCCCCCGACGACTCAATCGTTCGATCAGGCGCTCGCGATCACCGCGTGCGGCGGTGTTCCAGCGCGCGACGTTGGCCATCGCCACCGCGGCCGCACCGAGGAAGACGTCGGGTCGTGCCACCGACCGGTCGATCTTCTCGGCCGCGGCGGCCGGATCGGCGGGGTCGACGAAGAGGCCGGAGGTGTCGAGCACCTCGCGAAAGACCGGCTTGTCGGGCGCGATCACCTGGAGACCGGCGTATTGCGCCTCGAGCAGCGGCAGGCCGAGCCCCTCGTCGTGCGAGGTGGTGAGGAAGAGATGGGCGGAGGCCAGGAGGTCGCGTACTTCCTCGGCCGGGCGATAGCCGTGCAGGACGACGCCCGGCCGATCCTTCAATCGGTCTGTCTCGCCGCCCCATCCGGGCCGGCCGATCACGTGGAGACGGGCGTCCCACCCATGGCGCAGACGTAGCGCTTCGACGATCGCGGCGGCGGCGGTGAGGTTCTTGCGCGGCTCGACGGTGCCGAGCGCAACGAGGTCGAGGCGTCCGCCGCGCACCGCCCGCCGGGTGGCGGCGGCACGTGCGGCGGCCTCGGTGCCGATGGCGAAGACATCGCGAACTTCCGGGCGGTAGAGGGTGATCTCGGCATCGGGGCGACAGTGCGCGGCGAGTTCGCCTGCGGTGGTGCAGGAGTTGACCAGGAACCACGGCAGGGTCGTCACCGCCCGACGGAACGACGAGACCATGTAGAGCGCCGCCTTGCGCGACAGATCCTGCGGCCTGGTGAGAAGGAAACAATCGTGGATGTAGGGGACGACCCGGGCGCCGAAGAGCGACGTGAGGATCGAGGGCGGAAAACCGGGCGCCAGCAGGACCGAGCCCGGCGCGGTGAGGAGACGGAGCGGAATGGTGAACTGCTGGGCGAGGATCAGGCCGAGGATGCCGGACGACGTGATCGGATGGAGCCGCAGGGGCGCGAGCGCCTCCTCGGCGAAGAGTTCCAGAGCGATGCGCTCGATCCCGCTGACGGTGCGGCCGAGATGGGTATGGTCGACGAAGATCACGCGGTCGCTCTCCCTTGCCGCCGGTCATTCCTCGGCGACGGTCGACCGCCGGGGTTCATCCTTCTTCCCGATCGTCTCGGCTCGATGACCGCTCCGGCGCGGTTCCGGAGTGAGATCTCTTCGACCGGGCCGATTCGATCCGGCCGGAGCCGGCACCTCCGACGGCCGAGGACGGCGATGTGTCCGACCATCGCCGTCGGGCGGGCTCCTCCGTGAGGCGCCCCGCGAAACGGCCGTCCGAAGAACATCGGCCGCTCGCATCGGCCGATGGTGTCAGGCGCGGCGGTCGCGGCGGCGCCCGTCGCGGCCGGTGACGGGGCCATCGGCCAGAGTGAGGACGACGATACCGTCGAAACGCGGCAGCAGGCCGCGCAGGACATCGATCTCGTCGGCGACGCGCCGACCGTCGAGATCCGCGGCATCGACCACCAGGGTGACGTGATCGGCGACCTCGGCCACATCGAACAGCATCGCCGCCGACGGTGACCCACCGAGGTGCAACACGAGGCCGTCGTGATCGCGCATCGCGGCGGTGACGAAGTCCGCGAGACGTCCGGTGTGCCGGGAGCCACCGGCCGCGGCGAGGCCTTCGGCGGGCCGTGCGAAGCCGAGCCCGTGGTCGTCGACGCGGACGTCGAAGCCACTCTCCATCCGGCGGCGACGCGACCGGGCGATCGGGGTGGCGCGGGCGAAGGCGGCGTCGAAGGGGGTCGGATCGGCGGCGAGGTCCACCACCATCGTGCGGGCGCCGGCGAGTTCCTCGGCACGGGCGAGCCCATGGGCGAGCGCGGCGACGATCGGCGTCGGCACCGTGTTGGAGAAGAGGGCGCGGACCCTCGGTGCGTCACCTCCGAGTTCGGCGGCGAGGCGACGCAGGCCGGCGAGGCCGGTGACGTCGGTGTGACCGTCGGCGGTTTCGACGAAGGCGTCGATCACCGCACCGGCGGCGTCGCCGATGCCACCGAGGCGGGCGACGCGGCCCGGCGTGAGGGCGAGGTCGACACGGACGGGTCCGCTCTCGGCGGTCCGGCGCGTGTCCTGCTCCGCCACCGGCGACGGCGTGGCGCCCTTCGCCGTCGCGGCCCGGTCGGCGGGCACGCTTTCGAGCGGCTCGACCGCCGGTTCGGCGGCGGCCGTGGCGAGCGGTGCCGGGCGCGTGTCGATCTCGGGCGGGAATTCGGGGCCACGCGCGACGAGGAGCCCGACGGCGTCGCGGCGCCCCCGCAGCAACGCCGCGGTGAGTCCGCCACCGAGGCCGGCGACGAGTGCGAGGCCCAGGATGATCGCCACCCGCGGTGAATAGGGTTTCAGCGGCACCTGCGCCGGCGACACGATGGTGGCGTCGGAGATCTGCGTCGATTTCTGCAGATGCGTCTCCTCCATGCGGGAGACGAAGGACCTGTAGAGTTCGCGGCGGGCGAGCGCCTCGTTCTCCAGCTCCTGCAGAGCGACGCCCGCCTCACCCTTGTCGGCGAGACGGGCCTGAGCGCGGTCGAGATTCTTGCGGACGTTGTCTTCCGCGGCACGGGCGAGCTGGTAGTCCATCTCGGCGGTGGCGGCGAGCGACCTCACCTGTTCGAGCATCAGCGCCTTGTCGCGCTCCATCTCCGCGGCGGCACCCCGTGCCTTGGGATGGAGAGGACCGTAGTCCTGTTCGATCTCGGTGCGGCGCTTGGCGGCGAGTGCCGCCTCGATCCTGAGGCGGGAGAGCACCGACGAACCGACGCCATCGAGCCCGGCGGGGAACTGCACCTCGCCGGTCTTGACGACCTGCTTCAGCTTGTCCCAGCGCTCCTTGGCCTCCTGCGCCTTCTGGCGCGCCGCCACCAGAGCTTCGTTCAACTGGCGCAGGGTCTCCTCGTCGACGAGGTTGCCGCGGGTCACCGCGATACCGTTGGCGCGCTTGTACTCCTCGACCTTGGCCTCGGCCTCCATCATCTTCTGCCGCATGGTCTCGACCTGCCGGGACAGCAGGGCGTTGGCCTGTTCGATCTGATCGACCTTGGCCTGGGCGAGTCCGGCGACGAACGCTTCGGCGACGGCCTGGGCGAGGCGCGCCGACTTCTCCGGCGACGACGTGGTGACCGAGACGTCGAGGAGGTTGTTCTCCTTCGGCCGCTCCACCACCACCATCTCGGCGAGATTGCGCACGGCACGGGCGGTGTGCGCCTCGGGGCCGAGATCGCCGGCGAAGACACCCAGAAACTCGGGATCGGCGCCGAGATTCTCGCGCTTCACCACCGCGGCGAGATTGCCGTGGGACTTGACCAGTTCGGCGCGGGTCTCCACCCAACCGGCCTCGATCGAATACTGCGGCTTGTTGACGTCCGAGCCGACGAGTTGCTTGTCGCGCGGATCGAGAAGGACACGGGCGGCGGCGCGCCAGGTTTTCGGCGCCAGCACCACATAGGCGCCGGCGAGACCGACGACGAGGGCGGTCACGAGCGCGATCAGCCACCAGCGCCGAGCGAGCAGACGGCCGACCAGGGCGAGATCGACCGACGTCGACTCGTCACCCGGGCTGGCGGTCGCCGTGACTGCGACCGGTCGTTGCTCGAGGAGGCCCTCGGCCATGCGATCCTACCGTTCGGCCCGACGATCCGCCTCCTGCGAGAGGCGGACCGGGGCAGTTCACCGAAATGCGATCGACGCGACGATCGGAGCGAAGACCGAACGAGAAACGGATCGGGTCTTCCGGAAATCCCATGCCCGAGTTGAAGCCAAAGCCTTCAACAAATCGTTAACCATGTTCACCGCCGGCCACTCATGACGGACACCCCGATCGGCGGTGGCACGGCGGCACTCGATCGTGACGGCGTTTGCGTTCATCGTTCGATCGTATTCGCCTCATCGTGCCGACCGATTCGGGCGGCTCCGATTTCGCCCGATGTCCGGCGCCCACCCGATGCCGCCGAGACCGAACGAACGGTCCGATCATGACGATCCGACGTGGCCTGCGACTGCTGTTCACCACCCGCGCCTTCGGCGGCGGCGGGGCGGAACGGGTGTGGTCGACCCTGGCCGACCGCTTCGCGGCACGGGGCGACGAGGTGATCCTCGCCGTCGACGGTGACGGCGAACGACCGTCCTTCGCCGATCCGACGAATCCGCGGATCGAGATCCTCGGGCCTCGTCATCTCGGCGCGACCCGACGGCTCGGCGAGTTGCTGCGCGAGTTTCGACCGGACGTGGCGCTCGCCGCCATCTCCGGGTCGTGCGTCAAGCTGGTGGCGGCGACCATCCTCACGGGATCCCGCGTGCCCGTGGTCGTCTCCTACCACGGCTTCCAGGAGTACCTGACCGGCCATCTCGCCAAGCTCGCCTACTGGGGTATGCCGGTGATGAACCGGCGGGCGACGCGGATCGTCGCGGTCTCCGACGGATTGCACCGCGAGTTGATCGAGCGTTGGGGAGCGAATCCGACGAAGACGTGCCGCATCCACAATCCCGCGACCATCGACCTCGGCGGGGCGGCCGCCACGGCCGGCGACCTCGCCGAGCGGCCGGATGTGGTGCTGACGGCCGGCCGCCTCAGTCCGGAGAAGGGGGTCGACGTTCTGATCGAGGCCTTCGCCCGGGTGAAGCGGCCGGGAGCGCGCCTGCTCGTCGCCGGAGACGGACCGGAACGCGGCCGACTCGAACGTCGGGCGCACGACCTCGGCATCGCCGATCGCGTCACCTTCCTCGGACAGGTGGCCGACATCCGGCCACTCTACCGGCAGACCCGCGTGCTGGCGGTGCCGTCGCGGACCGAAGCCTTCGGTATGGTGGTGGTGGAGGCGCTCGCCCACGGCCTGCCGATCGTGGCGACCGCCTGTACCGGGCCGACCGAGATCCTCGACGGTGGGCATTATGGGCGACTGGTGCCGGTCGAGGATCCGGCATCACTGGCTGCCGGCATCGACATGGCTCTCGCCGACGTCGGCGATCCCACCCCACGCTTCGACCGTGCCGCCCATTTCTCTTTCGAGAAGGGCTTCGCCGAATGGGCGCGGCTGGTGGACACGATCGCCATCGCGACGAGCGAGGGCGCGGCGACGTGAGCAATCAGGCGGCGGCGTGGTGGGCGCGGCGGATCGCCTGGGCGTCGAAGAGGCGCCGGTGACGTTCCCACAGGCGGGCGATCTGCGCGTCTTCGTCGAAGAAGGCGACGGCACCGTCGTCCTCTCCGTTCGGCAGGACGAGAAGCTCCGTCTTGGCGGCCACCGACGGATGTCCGTCGCGACAGCGCCGGACGAATCCGGCGTCGCAGCCGACGATGCGATCGGCGACGCGCAGAGCCACCGTTTCACGCAGGGCTGCGGTCAACGGCACACGGCCGGCGACCGCCCCGGCCCGGGGGTCACGGTGGACGACGAGGACGATCGGACGGCCGACGAGACGCGCCAATGGCGCCCAGGTGAGGTCGTGGACCGAGATCGAGGCGATTTCGGCGCGCGCGGCGGCGCGGATCGCCGGAAGGTGACGCATCGACGCGGCGGCGAAGGAGCCGGCCCCCTGGCGAGCCACCGGCAGGAAGTCGACCGGACGCCCGGCGACCTCGATGGCCGCGATGGCACCCGGCTCGAGATCGCCGGCGTGGTCGTGGCCGACGACGACAGCGGAGAAGTCCGAGGGCAGAGCCGCCAGGACGGTGCGCAGCCGTGCGCCGATCGTGTCGCGCGGGGCGACGCGGGGATCGAAAGGATGGAAGAGGCAGAGACGATGCGCCATCGACACGTCACCTTCCGTGGGGAGTGAGAGGGGTGGGGGAGACCGGCTTCGCGGTGCCGTGCGTTTCCGGCGCGACCCCGCCGGAGGGGCGATGATCTCCGCGGATCCCCGGCCGGGCGCGCAGGAGATAGCGCATCAGCCAGACCGCCGAGCGCAGGTAGCGCGGCAAGAGGCGGCGCGGATCCTGCGCCGCGCGCCAGGCCCATTCCAGCCCGACACGCTGCAACATTCGCGGCGCCCGACGCCGTTCGCCGGCGAGGAAGTCGAAAGCAGCACCGACACCGAGAAAAACGACACCCTCGGTCCAGCCTCGGGCGGCATCGGCGAAGATCTCCTGTTTGGGAGCCCCGAGAGCGACGAAGCAGATGCGGGCGCCGGAGGCGGCGATGCGCAGCGCGGCGGCGCGAGCCGCGTCGTCGCGCGGGTCGAAGTCCATCGGCGGAGCTTCTCTGCCGGCCACCGTCAAGCCGGGTTCCTCGCGACGCAGCCGGGTGACCGCCCGTTCGAGAACGTCGGCCCGGGCACCGAAGAAATGGACCGGAATACCGGCACTCGCGGCGGCACGACACAAGGGCAGAACCAGATCGGCGCCGGTGACACGTTCGATGTCGGCGCCGGTCGCTCGGGCGAGGAGCACGACCGGCACACCGTCGGCGCTGATGTAGCTGGCGTGCTCGTAGGCTGCACGGAACGCGCCGTCGGTACGTAGCTTCGAGAGGTGATCGAGGTTGATCGTGAAGACGGTGCCGCCGTGGCCTTCGGCGGTATCCTGGACGATGCGGTCGATCAACCAGGCCTCGCCGGGAACATTGATCAGCCAGGAATCGACACAGGCCACAGCGAGCGCGGGCGTCGGCGTCTTCTTCTCCGTGAGAGTTCGGAGCGCGAAGGTCGTCACGGTCACACCTCTCCTCGGCGAAGGACGAACCCTGGAGCCATTTCACCAATCATGCCGAGACTATGAAATTCGAGTCGACTTTTAAAGTCTTTCTCGATCGACCAGTTAATGATCGGCAAGTCCGATACTTACAATCTTATCTATTATATTCACGGAAAATGAACCATGTGAATGTTCAGAAGCGATCGAGAGCCCGACGACTTGGAGATGCCGGCGAGACGGCGGACCAGGCGGCAACCATCGGTCAACCATGTCGCCAGATCATCGGGACCATGACACCGGATCTCCATTCCTCGCGGCGTCTCATGGGACCATCTCGTTCCACCGCCCGAGATCGGCTCGACCCCGATCCGCGCCTCGCGTGAGTGCCCGTGCCGTGAGTCTCGCCCGGTCGCACCTCCCCGTCCCGGCCGCCGCGGCGCGGCTCGCACCGCCGCCCCGGACGGTGGGGGTGGGTGGTCCGACACGTTGGCTGGTCTGGGCGACGGTCGCGGCGATGACGACGATCTCGGCGATGGTGCTGACGGCGATCGGGGTCCCCTACGCCACCTCCGGCGG
This sequence comes from uncultured Alphaproteobacteria bacterium, assembly GCA_937864925.1. GTDB lineage: Bacteria > Pseudomonadota > Alphaproteobacteria > Rhizobiales > Ancalomicrobiaceae > CALBKH01. Next base: position 10,993 of record CALMFH010000071.1, read on the forward strand.
AGCCTTCCTCACCAAGATCCACCCGGCGACGTGGCTCGCGGTCGCGGCGGTCGTCGCGGCGATGATCGATCGGGGCGGTCCCGGTCGCTGGGCGGCGCGGATCGCCACGGATCAGCCGGGGGTCGTCGCACTCGCGGTGGCGGTGGTCATGATCCTCCTGCATACTGCCGCGGTGCAGCGACTGCCGCTGTCGCCGATCATCGACACCTTCGCCCTGCCGATCCTGGTGTTCGCGGCGATCGGGGTGCTCGACCCGGCGTCGCGGCGGGGAATCGGTTCTGCCCTCCACCTCTTCCTGGCGATCAACGCGGCGATCGGCCTCGTCGAATACGCGAGCGGTTGGCGGCTGACACCGATGTACGACATCGATGGCAAGATCATCGTCGACTGGCGCTCGACATCGTTGCTCGGGCATCCGCTCAACAACGCCTTCGCCACGGGTTGCTGGCTGGTGATGCTGGCGACCGGCGGCGGGCGGCATCTGCGACCGGCGGTCCGCGCCGCGGCGATGGCGCTGGCGACCATGGCGCTCGTCGCTTTCGGCGGTCGCGTGGCGATGATCCTCGCGCTGGCGATGACGGCGGCGGCGGCGGCGGTCGGCCTGGCCCGTATCCTCGCCGGTCGTCGCTTCGCGCTCACCGACGCGACGATCGTGGTGGCGGCCGTGACGGCCTTCACCGTCGCGGCGGTCGTGGCCGTCGACGCGGGGGCGGCCGATCGGCTGATCGGGCGTTTCACCGACGACTCCGGCAGTGCCGGAACACGCATCGCCATGTTCCGAATCTTCGCCGATCTGGGCTGGGAGGAGTTCCTCTTCGGGCCACCTCCCGACCTGATGCTCCAGGCCCAGCGCGAACACGGTATCCGTATCGGCATCGAGAGTTCCGAGGTGGCGTTCGTCGCCTTCTACGGCCTGATTCCGGCGGCGGTGTTGCTCGCCGCGATCGGCGCCTATCTCGCCGAGCTGGTGCGGGCGACGTCGCGGGCGAGCCTGTGGCCGATCGTCTTCTTCGTGGTGGTGATGTCGGCCTCGACCGGTCTGTCGAGCAAGTCCACCAACCTGGCATTGTTCACCGTCATGGTGATGACGATGATGCCACGACGCGCCACCTCGCCGGACTTGCGCGCCGCAATGTCTTCGGGCGAAGTCGGGGCGACCGCTTTCGAACGCCGGATGAATCACGCCGGTGACCCCGGCGCCTTACGGACGGCAGTGCCCGACCGATGATGCTGAGACAGACGCTCCTCTACCTGCCCGCCCAGCTCCTGGGACCGCTCGCCATGTTCGTGGCGGCGGTGGTGTGGACGCATCTGCTCGACGCCGAGACCTACGGTGTCGTCTCCTACGTGTTGGCGGCGCAGGAATTGGTCTACATGGCGACCATCGCCTGGTGGTCGCTCTATGCCCTGCGCTTCCGCGCGGCGATGGACGACGAACGCCGCCAGCGGCTGGTGGAGGCCGACAACGCGGTGGTGCTCGGTGGGGCCGTGCTGCAGGTGGTGGCGGCGGTGCCGCTGCTGCTCACCCTCGACACCCGGCCGACGGCCGGCCTGTTCGCGGCCTCCGCGGTGCTCTTCGCCACCCGCTCGCTGCTCACCCACTACAGCGAGATCGCCCGGACCGAACAGGCGATCCTCACCTACACCATCGCCCAACTCGCCGGTCCGTTGGTCGGCACGGCGGCGTCCTTCGTCGGGGTGATCACCTTCGATGCGACGCCGACGACGGCGCTCGCCGGCATCGCCGCCGCGCAGGTCTTCGGCCTCACCGTGGTGATGATCCGGCTCGGGGTGAAGCCGCGGATCGTCGTGCCGGCGCGCGACGTGGTCGGCGATGCGTTGCTCTACGGGCTGCCGATGCTGGCGACCGGCATGCTGGCCTGGGTGGCGACCAACGGCATCCGACTGGTGGTCGACCAACTCGCCGGGGCCGAGGCGCTGGGGCTACTGTCGGTCGGCTGGAGCCTCGGGCAACGGGTGTCGTCGGTGGCGGCGATGCTGCTCACCGCCGCCGCGTTCCCGATCGCCGTCCGTCTCTACGAGAGCGGCGACGAGGCGGGGGCACTGAAGCAGCTCGGCGACAACGGCTCGATGCTCTTCGCACTCCTCGCCCCCACGACCGCCGGGGTGGCGATGGTGAGCCGGCCGCTGACCGATCTGATGATCGCCGAACCGTTCCGGGCCGCGACGATCGCGATCCTGCCGCTGGCGGTGCTCGCCGCCTCGATCCGCAATCAGCGCGCCCACTATGTCGACCAGCTGTTCCTGCTGCACACCGCTCCCGGTCGCATGGTGCCGCTGATGACGATCGAAGCGCTCGGCTGCCTGGTCGGGGCGATGGTCGGCCTCGTGTGGGGCGGCGGCGGGGTCGCCGGCCTCACGGCGGCGGCGCTCGGCTGCGTCGCGGGAACCTTCGTCGCCGCGGCACTCACCACGGTGATCGCCATGAAGGACTATCGCCTGCGCCCGCAATGGGACCGTTGGGTGCGCATCCTGGTGGCGACCGCACTGATGTGCGCGGCACTCGCCGTCGTCCCCTGGGGCAGCGGTCTTCTCGCACTCGCCGCGGAGATCGTCTGCGGCGCGTTCGTCTACATCGCGGCGCTCGCCCTGCTCTTTCCGTGCGAGTGGGAGCTGGCGATCAAGAAGTTGCGCAGACGAACCGGCTGAGGGAGACAGCCCGCGGCCCGCATGTTAGAGCGGGGCATCACGGATGGGCCTCGCCGAGGCGGTCCGCTCCCGCTCTCTTCGGTGACCACGCGCGATGTCACGACCCGCTCCGACGGACCCGACCCCGGATTCCGGCCGCGAGGTTCTCGGTCACGGCGACTTCCGCCTCTACCTCGGCGCCCGCTTCGCCACCGGCCTCGCCATCCAGGTCCACGACGTCGGCGTCGGCTGGTACGTCTACGAGATCACCCGCTCGGCCTGGGCGCT
>CALMFH010000072.1 GCA_937864925.1 uncultured Alphaproteobacteria bacterium
GAGCGGCTCGCCTGGTGGGACTGGTCACACGACCGTCTCGAGGCGGCGGTATCCGATTTCCGCGATCTCTCCATCGAAGCCTTCCTCGAGAAACACGAGACGCCATGACCATCCTCGACCCCAAACCCTCGCTCGCGATCCCGCCGGAGCCGGTCGGATCCCTCGTCGTCGCCTCGCGGTCGATCGTGCTCGCCGACCGGGTGATCCCCGGCACGGTGGTGATGGAGAACGGGCTCATCGTCGCCGTCGAGGAGGACCGGGTTCTCGCGCAAGCCGAAGACTGGGGCGACGACCTCCTCGTCCCCGGCCTCGTGGAACTCCACACCGACCACCTCGAGCCGCACTATTCGCCGCGCCCCAAGGTGTTCTGGGAGCCGTTCTCGGCGGTCTTCGCCTATGACGCCCAGATCGCCGCGGCCGGCATCACCACGGTGTTCGACAGCTTACGCGCCGGGTCCGACGGCGACAGCGTCTCTCTCGGAGCGCGGCTCTTCGCCCTCGGCGACGCCATCGAACGGGCCAAGACCACCGGCCTCCTGCGCGTCGATCACCACACCCATCTGCGCTGCGAGATCTGTTCCGACGACGTGCTCGACCAGACCCGCGACTATCTCGAGCGCTTCGACGTGCGGCTGATGTCGCTGATGGACCACACGCCGGGCCAGCGCCAATTCCGCGACGAGGGCAAGCTGCGCGACTACTACCGCGGCAAGAAGAAGGGGATGAGCGAGGCCGAGCTCGATGCCTTCTTCGCCGAACGCAAGGCGCTGCACGACCGCAACGCCCTCGCCCATCGCCGGGCACTGGTCGCGACCGGACATGACCACCGCGTGGCGCTGGCCAGCCACGACGACACCACCGTCGGCCACGTCGCGGAATCGGTCGCCGACCGGGTCGCCGTCGCCGAGTTCCCGACCACGGTCGAGGCGGCACGAGCCTCCCACGCGGCCGGGCTCGCGGTGCTGATGGGAGCGCCCAACGTGGTGCGCGGCGGTTCGCATTCGGGCAACGTCTCGGCGCGGGAACTGGCCGAGGCCGGCGTCCTCGACATCCTCTCCTCCGACTACGTGCCGGTCAGCCTGATCGAAGGCGCCTTCGGCATAGCCGATATCGCGGCGATCGGTGGGCTCGCCGGCGCCATCCGCACCGTCACCAAGAACCCGGCCGACGCCACCGGCTTCACCGACCGCGGCGAGATCGCATCGGCCAAGCGCGGCGACATCGTCCGCGTCCGGCTGGTCGACGGCCATCCGGTGGTGCGGGAGGTGTTCCGCCTCGGCCGGCGGGTGTCGTGATGGATCTGCGTTCCCCCACCTTCAGCTCGGCGGAGGAAACTGCGCCGACCACCGAGGTGTTGCCGGGCCGGCTCGTCCTGGTCGTCGGTCCATCGGGGGCCGGCAAGGACACGCTGATCGAGGCGGCGCGGGTGATGCTGGCCGAAGATCCGGGCTTCGTCTTCACGCGACGCGTCGTCACCCGCCCGGCGAGCGAGGCCGAGAACAACGTCGTCGCCGACGAGGCGGGGTTCCGCGCCGTGGCGGCGCGCGGCGGCTTCGCCCTATCGTGGGAGGCGCACGGCCATCACTATGGTATTCCCTCCGCCATCGTCGCCGATCTCGCCGCCGGACGGACGGTGATCGTCAACGTCTCGCGCACCGTCATCGGCGAGGCGCGGCGGCGCTGGCCGGACGTGACGGTGGTCGAGGTGACGGCCCCCGCCGACGTCCTCGCCCGGCGCATCGCCGCCCGAGCGCGACCGAGCGACGGGGCCGGGCCGGAGCGGCTCGCCCGCCGCCTCGAGCCGGGCGACCGACCGTCCGCCGATGCCACCATCGACAACGGCGGCGAACTCGACACCGCGATCTCCGCCTTTCTGGCGGCGATCGTCGCCAGCTGAGGATGCCATGGCGACGCCGCGCTACGCGATCTATCTCGCTCCCTCGCCGGAGACCCCGCTGTGGCGCGCCGCTTCGCGGGTGATCGGCCGGGACGCGGTGACCGGCGAGGCGCTCGCCTTCCCCGACATCGCCCCGTGCGATGCCACGGACTGGGCCGAGGTGACGGCGGAGCCGCGCCGCTACGGCTTCCACGGCACCCTGAAGGCGCCGTTCGAACTCGCCGAGGGGTGCAGCGAGGCGGTGCTGATCGAGGCTGCGCAGGGCTTCGCCGCCACCCGCCACGGCTTCTCGATCTCCGATCTCTCGGTCTCGGCGATGAAGTCCTTCGTCGCGTTGACGCCTGACACGCGGCACACCGATCTCGACGGTCTCGCCGCCGACTGCGTCGTCGCCTTCGAGCCCTTCCGGGCGCCGCTGACGCAGGCCGAACGGGCCCGCCGCGTCGCGACCCTCACCGATCCCCGCCACATCGCCTCCGTCGATCGCTGGGGATACCCCTGGGTGTTCGAAGATTTCCGCTTCCACATGACGCTGACCGGCCCGTTGTCGGAAAACCGTAGCGACTCCGCGGTCGCCGGGCTCGCAGCCTTCCTCGGCGACGTCGCTCGCCCGCTCGCCGTCGATGCGATCTGCATCTTCCGTCAGGACCGCCGGGACGCCCCGTTCCGGGTCTTGGAGCGCTTGGCGTTCGCCGGGTGATCCGCCGGGTCGGACCATACGGGAAGAGGCCGCGATCGGGCGCCCCGATCGCGGCCTCTTCGTTCCTCATCGGCACCCGAGCGCCGAACGCGTCACTCGGCGAGGCCGAGGCGAACGAGGTGCTCGACGCCCTTCATCAGGCCGCGCTGGTCCTTGACCTCGACCAGCAGGCGCGGGGTGTCGCACCAGTCGGCGAAGGCGCGGAACACCGACGGCCACAGGATCGTGCCCTCGCCCGGCAGCCAGTGGCGATCGGCGTGGCCGTCGGCGTCCTGGACGTGGACGTGGTGGAGCATCTCGCCGGCGGCGCGGACGTAGTAGTCGACCGGCGGCGCGCCGGTGGAGCAATGGGCGTAGTGGGCATGGCCGACGTCGAGCGAAACGCGGACGGCGTCGCTCGAAAAGCTCTTCACCAGTTCGACCCGGGCATGCGGGTCCTTGTCCTCGATGTTCTCCACGACGAGGACGCAGCCGATCTCCTCGGCGCGCTTCACCACCGGGGCGAGGGTCGCGTGGGTGCGCTCGACGATCGCATCGCGGCCGCGCTTGTTGTAGTCGAGGTTGTTGTGGTCCCAGGTCGTGTAGGGCGAGTGGATCACCATCTGCGTGGCGCCGATCGCCTCCGCCGCCTCGAGCCCCTGCAACAGGCGCTTGGTCACCACGGCGCGGATCGCCGGATCTTCGCTGTCGATCTTGAAGCCCCAGAACGGCCCATGGATGCCGAGGCGTCCGGTGTGGCCGTCGAGCACCCGGCGGGCGCGGGCGGCGCGTTCGCGCCACTCCCCGTCGAGGACGGCAGCTTCGAAGAAGTCCTGCAGCTCGAGATCGCGCTGCCGCTCGAACAGCCAGTCGCGATGGGTCTCGACCATGTCGAGAGAGAGGGCGGCTCCGAGGAGCGGCAGCGGACGGGAATCATCGGTCATCGAGATCGCCTTCGATCAGAAGAGTGAGGCGCCTGGAGATGCGAGATCTTCGTATCACGATGATGACGAAAGTCCATAAAAGTATTCCATGACTGCCGCGTCATGAATTAGACGGCTCCATTCATGAAAGCGAAGAACAAGCGTCATCCCTCCTTCGCCGACACCCCCTATCGAAGGGGCGCCCCGGGAGATCGCGGCGCTTCGCGCACTCCTCCCGGCCGACCGCACCTCACGTCCCATCGGGAGCCTTCGACATGATCGACATCTCGCGCCGTGCCCTCATCGGCACCGCCGCCGCCGGCGCCGGTTCGCTGGTCCTGCCCCGCTTCGCCATCGCCCAAGGAGACGCCCGCCCGTCGATCACAGTCGCGGTGCAGAAGATCTCCAATTCCAACACCCTCGACGTGTTGCGCGAACAGTCGAACGTCGGCGAGCGGGTGTTCTTCTCGTCGCTGTGGGAGGGGTTGATCGGCCGCGACTGGCTGAACGGCCTGAAGAAGGTGCCGCTGCTCGCCACCGCCTGGCGCCGCATCGACGCCCAGACCGTCGAGCTCGATCTGCGTCCGGGCGTCAAGTTCCACGACGGTTCGGAGATGACCGCCGAGGATGTGGTCTTCACCTTCTCGCGCGAGCGCATGTTCGCCGAGACCGAGGCGAAGAACCGTTCGACGCTCAAGGCCTTCGAGAAGATCCCGACGCCGAAGCCGGGTAAGGAACTGCCGGTCGAGGTCCCGGCCGCCGCCCGTCGCGCCTGGCCGGATCTGATCCGCGTCGCGGCGTCCGGCAAATACACGGTGCGCTTCGTCAACGCCACGCCGGACGTCACCCTCGAGGGCCGCCTGTCGCGCTACGGTTCCGACATCATGAGCCGCAAGGGCTGGGAGGAGAGCGCCAGCTACCTCGACTGGGCCCGCAAGCCGATCACCACCGGCCCCTACAAGGTGGTCGAGTTCAAGCCCGACACCCACCTGATCCTCGAGGCCCACGACGACTATTGGGGCGGCCGCCCGCCCCTGAAGCGCATCCGCTTCGTCGAGGTGCCGGAAGTGGCGAGCCGTATCAACGGCCTGCTCTCCGGTCAGTATCAGTTCGCCTGCGACATCCCGCCGGACCAGATCGTCGGCATCGAGAAGAACGCCGGCTTCGAAGTCCAGGGCGGCACCATCCTCAACCACCGCCTGACGGTGTTCGACAAGAACCACCCGGTTCTCGCCAACACACTGGTGCGTCGCGCCTTCACCCACGCCATCGACCGTCAGGCGATCGTCGACAGCCTGTGGGCCGGCCGCACCTTGGTGCCGAAGGGCCTGCAGTGGATCTATTACGACGACATGTTCGTGTCGGACTGGGAGGTGCCGAAGTTCGATCCGAAGCTCGCCGCCGACCTCCTCAAGCAGGCCGGCTACAAGGGCGAGCCGATCCCCTATCGCCTGCTCAACAACTACTACACCAACCAGGTCGCCACCGCGCAGATCCTGGTCGAGATGTGGAAATCCGTGGGCCTCAACGTCCAGATCGAGACCAAGGAGAACTGGACGCAGATCATGGAGCGTTCGCCGACCCGCGCGGTGCGCGACTGGTCCAATTCGGCGCCGTTCAACGATCCGGTCTCCTCGATCGTCGCGCAGCACGGGCCGAACGGTCAGCAGCAGCAGATCGGCGAATGGACCAACGCGGAGGCCAACCAGATGGCCGAGATCCTCGAGACCTCGACCGATCACGAGACCAGGAAGAAGGCGTTCCGCCGCATGCTCGAGATCTGCGAGCGCGAGGACCCCGCCTACACCGTGCTCCACCAGAACGCGACCTTCACCGCCAAGCCCAAGTCCATCAAGTGGAAGGCGGCCCCCGCCTTCGCCATGGACTTCCGCGCCGGCAACTTCGCGCTCTGATCCGACCCCGGCCCGCAGCGATCGACTCCGGTCGCGGCGGGCTTCGACTTTCCGAAGTCCCGACACCGACCCACGAGGCGAACCCGCGATGACGTTGTCGTCCCACCCGCTCGTCCGGCTCGAACGACTCTCCGTCGCCTTCGACGGCGTCACCGTGCTGCACGGCATCGACCTCGAGATCCGCCGCGGCGAGACCCTCGGGCTCGTCGGCGAATCCGGCTCCGGCAAGTCGGTCACCTGGCTCGCCGCCCTCGGGCTCCTGCCGAAGAAGGCGCAGGTCGCGGGCCGCGTCCTCCTCGACGGCGAGGATCTCCTCGGCGCCGCCGAGACGCGCCTCGACGACGTCCGCGGCGGCCGCATCGCCATGATCTTCCAGGACCCGGCGAGCGCCCTCAATCCGGTCCTGACCATCCGCCGCCAGCTCGGCGAGGCCCTGGCGCTGCACCGTGGACTCTCCGGCCGCGAGATCGGCGCCGAAGCGAAGCGCCTCCTCGATCTCGTCGGCATCCCCGATGCCGAGCGCCGCCTCTCCGCTTACCCGCACGAATTCTCCGGCGGCCAGAACCAACGCATCATGATCGCCATGGCGCTCGCGGGATCGCCGGATCTGCTCGTCGCCGATGAACCGACCACGGCGCTCGACGCCACCATCCAGGCGCAAATCCTCGATCTCCTCGCCGTCGTCCGCCGCGAGACCGGCATGGCGATGGTGCTGATCTCCCACGATCTCGGCGTCGTCTCCGAGACCTGCGACCGGGTGGCGGTGATGTACGCCGGCCGCATCGTCGAGGAGGGACCTTCGGCGCAGGTCTTCGACGATCCGGCCCACCCTTACGCCCGCGGCCTGATCGGCGCCCTGCCGCCGCTCGACGGCTCGCGCCGCCGGCTGGTCTCGATCCCCGGCACGGTGCCCGACCCGCGCGATCCGCCGCCCGGCTGCGCCTTCGCCCCGCGCTGCCTGCACGCCACGCGCGACTGCACCGCCGCGACCCCGCAGCTCGAGGAGGTCGCGGCCGGCCGGCGCATGGCCTGCATCCTCGCCGTCCATCGCCGCGCGCTCGCCCATCGGGAGATCGAGTTCGCATGACCGCGCCGCTCGTCTCGGTCGACGGCATCGCCCGTCATTACGCCATGCGCCGCGGCCTCCTCGGCCGGCCGGTCGAGATCCGCGCCGTCGACGGCGTCTCCTTCACGCTTTCCGCCGGCGAGACCCTCGGCATCGTCGGCGAATCCGGCTCCGGCAAGTCGACCACCGGCCGCGTCGTCCTCGGGCTCGAGCCGGCCGACGCCGGGTCGGTCGCCTTCGACGGCGCGGCCATGCCCGCAGCGGGCACCGCGACTTGGCGGCGCCAGCGGGCGCGGATGCAGATGATCTTCCAGGATCCGCTCGGGGCGCTCGATCGCCGCCTGCCCATCGCGCCCCAAGTGCGCGAGCCGCTCGACATCCACGAGATCGGTGACGAGAAGGCGCGCGCCGCCCGCGTTGCCGACCTGCTCGATCGGGTCGGTCTCTCGGCCGATCACGGCCGCCGCTTTCCCCACGAACTCTCCGGCGGTCAGCGCCAGCGCGCCGTGCTCGCCCGCGCGCTCGCGACGAAGCCCGACTTCCTCGTCTGCGACGAACCGATCTCGGCGCTCGACGTGTCGATCCAGGCGCAGGTGGTCAATCTCCTCGTCGATCTCCAGGCCGATCTCGGCCTCGCCATGCTGTTCATCTCCCACGACCTGCGCGTCGTCCGGCAGGTGAGCCGGCGGGTGGCGGTGATGTATCTCGGCCGCATCGTCGAGGAGGGCGACGCCGACGATCTCTTCGCCCGGCCGGTCCACCCCTACACCCGCGCGCTGGTCTCGGCCGCGCCGACGCCGGGCCGGCGCATGGCCGACCGGGTGGTGCTCGTCGGCGATCCGCCGGACCCCGCCGACCGCCCCTCGGGCTGTGCCTTCCACCCGCGTTGCCCGATGGCGATGTCGCGCTGCCGCGAGGTCGAGCCGCGGCTCACCGAAGTGGCGCCCGGCCGGCGCGCCGCCTGTCTCCTGGTCGATGCGGCGGCCGCCGAACCCCGCGAGGGCGCACGATGATCCGCTATCTCCTCGGCCGCGCGGCGCGCGCCCTCCTCACCGTGGCGCTGGTCGTCACGTTCGCCTTCGTCGTGCTCAGGATGTCGGCCGATCCGGCACTGGTCATCCTCGGGCCGGAGGCCTCGCCCGAGATGATCGTCGCCTTCCGCAAGGCCTGGGGTCTCGACGAGTCGATCTTCGTCCAATACCTCGACTGGTTCCGCGCCATCCTGCGCGGCGACCTCGGCATCTCGATGCGCGACGGCCGCCCGGCGATCGAACTCGTCGCCGAACGCATCCCGGCGACGCTGGCGCTGACCATCCCCGCCCTGATGATCAAGATCGGCATCGGCATCCCCGCCGGCATCTGGGCGAGCCTGCACCGCGGCACGATGGTCGATCGCGCCGTGATGGGGCTCGCAGTCGCCGGCTTCACCGTGCCGAGCTTCGTCCTCGGCCTGACGCTGGTGCTGATCTTTTCGGTGTGGCTCGGTTGGCTGCCCTCCGGCGGGCAGGACAACTGGGTGCACGCGGTGCTGCCGATCGTCACCATGGGGGTGGGCGGCGCGGCGATCCTCGCCCGCTTCACCCGCTCGGCCATGCTCGAGGTGCTCGGCCAGCCCTTCATCCGAACCGCCTCCGCCAAGGGCGTGCCGTGGGGCCGGGTGATCCGCGGCCACGCGCTGCCCAACGCGGCGATCCCGACGGTCACCATGGTCGGCTTCATGGTCGGCACGTTGATGGCCGGCGCGGTGGTGGTGGAGAGCGTCTTCTCCTGGCCCGGCGTCGGCCGGTTGCTGGTCGTCGCGGTGTCGCACCGCGACCTCGCGGTCGTCCAGTGCATCCTGCTGGTGGTCGCCGCCACCATGGTGACGTCGAACCTCGTCGTCGACTTCCTCTATGGCTTCCTCGATCCGCGCCTGCGCTCCGGCGCCCGCACCGGAGGACATTGATCATGGCCGACGTCTCGCTCGAAGTGCCGCGCCGCGCCGTCCCGCTCCGCCTGCCGCGTCTGCCGATCGCGGTGTCGCTGGCGCTCGTCTGGGTCGGCGGCATGATCGTGGTGGCGCTCCTCGCCGACGCCATCGCGCCCTACGGCTACACCGCGCTCGACCTCAAGCATCGCCTGTCGCTGCCCGGCGAGCCGGCGCATTGGCTCGGTACCGACGAGCTCGGCCGCGACGTGCTCTCCCGCCTCATCACCTCGATCCGCATCTCGCTGATCATCGCCTTCGGTGCGACGCTGATCTCGGCGACGCTGGGGACGACGCTCGGCTTCCTCGCCGCGCATTTCCGCGGGGTGGTCGAGCAGATCGTGCTGATGCTCGCCGACTTCCAGGCGTCGATGCCGTTCCTGATCATGGCGCTCGCCGTGCTCGCCTTCTTCGGCAACACTCTGCCGCTGCTCGTCTGCCTGATGGGGCTCTACGGCTGGGAGCGCTATGCCCGCATCGCCCGCGGGCTCGCCGTCGCGGCCGGGTCGCAGGGCTATGCCGCGGCGGTGCGCCAGCTCGGCGCTTCGCCATTCCGCGTGTATGCACGACACATTTTGCCGAACATCGCCTCGACCCTGATCGTGTCGATGACCCTGGTCTTCCCGGAGGTGATCCTGATGGAGTCGGGGCTTTCCTTCCTCGGCCTCGGCGTCCAGCCGCCCATGACCAGCCTCGGCAACATGGTCGGCTACGGCCGCGAGTACATCACCCGAGCGCCGTGGATCATGCTGTCGCCGGCGCTCACCATCGTTTTCACCACGCTCGCCGTCTCCGTCCTCGGCGACTGGCTGCGCGATCGGCTCGACCCGACGCTGCGCTGAACCGCCGAACGACCGCCGAGGAGGTCCCGATGCCGCATTCCATCGTCGTCACCGTCATCTGCGACGGGATGCGTCCCGACTTCGTCGACGAGGCGACCACGCCGACGCTCGCCCGGCTGAAGCGCGAGGGCACCTGGTTCGCCGAGCATCGCGGCATCTTCCCTTCGGTGACGCGCGCCTCGTCGGCCTCGATCGCGACGGGGGCGCACCCGATCTCGCACGGGCTCCGCGGCAATTCGATCGGCCTGCCCGGTCCCGACGGCCTGATCTTCCACGACGTCGGCAAGCCGGAGTACCACGCCACCCATTTCGCCCATTTCGGCCGATGGCTCGGCCGGCCGGCGCTGGCGGCGCGGGTGGCGGCGGCGGGCGGGGCGATCCACGTCTCCAACGCCTCGCCGGGAACCGCCTATTTCCACGACGCCGAAGGCCACGGCACGCTCCTCCATCGCTGCCTCTGCCACGAGCCGGGGCGGGTCGACACCGGCGAGCGGCTGGCGGCGGCGGCCGGTTGGCAGGGCGACCGCGTCGCCGCGTCGCGTTTCGTCGGCGAGTTGCTCGACCGGCGTCCCGCCGCCGCGACCCTGTGGCTCTCCGAGCCCGACAAGACGATGCACGCCGTGCCGCTCGGCGACCCGCGCCATCTCGCGGCGATGGTGCTGGTCGACGGTCTCGTCGCCGAGGTCGCCCGCGCCGTCGACAGGCTGCGCGACGAGGGCCACGACGTGCTGCTGATGGTCGGCTCCGACCACGGGCACGAGGCGGTGACCGAGGTGATTCCGGTCGAACGCCGCCTGTTCGAGGCCGGGTTCAAGCGCGACCTCGACGGTGGCGACATCGTCGTGGCACCGCAGGGGTCGGCCGCCTTCATCCATTTCGCGCCCACCGCCCTCGATCGCCGCGACGAGGTGGTCGATTGGCTCGGCGAACAGCGCTGGGTCGGCGGCGTGCATCACGGCGACCGATTGGAGCGGCTGGGCCAGGCCTCGTCGGATGATTTCGTCGCCGTCGAGATGGCGAAGACGCCGGGCGCCAACGTCAACGGCGTTCCGGGGCTCACGGCCATGGCGGTGCGGTTCTCCGAGGACGAGGAGGAGGTTCGGCGCGACTGCGGTACCCACGGCGGCCGTGGATTCTGGGAGAGCCGGCCGGTGTTGCTGGCGCGCGGCTCGGGCTTCGAGGCCGGTGCGATCGTCACCGCCGACACCGGGATCGTCGACATCGCACCAACCGCCGCCGCCCACCTCGGTCTCGGCCTCGACGGCTTCGACGGCCGGCCGCTGCAACACGGACCGAGGGCGCTCTGACGCCCACGGAGCGTCGGGCACTTCTGTCGTCGGTGGGTTTCGTGCGCGGCTGCGCCTCAGTTCCGGGCGGCGGCGGCCCGCAGACGTCGGCGCAGCGCGTCTTCGGCCATCTCGCGCGCCTCGGCCGACCCGGCCTCCGGCGACGCCCGCCCGCCGATGATCCACTGCCAGACACGATGCCCGAGGTGGTCGTCGACCTGCTTCAGGCGTGCCCAGCCGATGTCGGGCAGATCGGCGACGAAATCGTCGGCGGGTCCGACCGGCCAGGTCGGGCGCCAGACGAGCGCGGCTCGGACCGCACCGGGGGTGGAGGTCGCGGCGTTCGGCATCGGGTCGGTTCCATTCATGTCGGCGACTCCTGTGATGGACCGGGTCACGTCGGCTCGGTCCGCTCGACGAACCGCGGACCGGTCAACGATCCGCGGACGTGTCCTCGATGCGCTTCTTCTTTCGGCGGGTCTTCCATCCGTGCCAGACGGCAATCTCGGCCTCCGGGCGGCGGACCGCTGTCTCGAGCCGGCCCACGAACACCAGTCCGCGGTCGCCGTCGACCGAAAGCCAATCGCCGACGGACAGCGCGGTCGCCCCGCGAACGCGTCCCTGGTGTTCATCGAAGCGCAGGGCCTCGCAGGCGACGACGCAGGGACGCCCCATCTGGCGCGCCACCAGTGCTGCGTGAGAGGTGCGCCCACCCGAGGCGGTTACGATGGCAGTGGCGGCGGCAAAGCCATCGATGTCGGCGGTCGAGGTGTCGGGGCGGACGAGAACGACAGGATCTCCGGCGGCCGCGAGGCGCTGCGCCTCCTCGACCGAGGCGGCGAGGCGCCCGACGGCGACGCCGGGCGCGGCTCCCAGTCCCCGCGTCCGGCGATCGGCCGGCACGGCCGCGAAGACCGTCTCGTCGAGGGCCGTCTCGTCGAGATCGGCGAGGCGGGCGACGGCCTCCTTCTCGTCGATCACGCCCTCGGCCACCAGATCAACGGCGAAGCGCAGGGCGGCGCGCGGGGTGCGCTTGGCGGCGCGGGTCTGGAGGAACCACAGTCGGCCGCTCTCCACCGTGAACTCCACGTCCTGGACGTCGCAGGCGGCGCATTCCAGCCTCGCGAGAGCGGAGATCAGGTCGGCGTGGACCTGCGGCAGGCGGGCCGCCAGCGCCGACCCGTCGGCCGGGACGCGCCGGCCGGAGACGACGTCCTCGCCCTGCGCCTCGAACAGCAGTTCGATGACCGGCTCGGCCGCGCCGCTCGACGGATCGCGCGAGAAGGCGACGCCGGCGGCGGAGTGGGAATCGGCGTTGCCGTAGACCATCGCCTGGACGGTGACGGCGGTGCCCTCGAGGTCGTCGAGGCCGTTCATGCGCCGATAGGAGACGGCCCTCGGCGCGTTCCACGAGGCGAAGACGCGGCGCACCGCCTGCTCCAACTGATCACGCGGACGGTTCGGGACCGGATGACCGGCGGTCTCGACATGATGGAGGGCGGCGGCCGCGAGATCGTCCATCGCGCGGAGGTCGAGCGTCCGTTCACTGCGGACACCTTCCGAGCCGAGGAGATCGGCGAGATGACGGTCGAGTGGCGCCGGATCGAGACCGAGGACCGTCTCTGCCCACCCTTCGAGGAAGCGGCGGCGACAGTCCCGCGCGAACCGTGGATTTCCGGTGAGCCGGACCAAGCCGGCCACAGCCTCTTCCGTTGCACCGACGTCGAGCACCGTCTCCAGCATGCCGGGCATCGAGCGTGCCGCCCCCGACCGCACCGAGACGAGGAGCGGCCGACGGCGATCACCGAAACGCCGCCCGGTCGCGGCCTCCAGCCACCCCATGCCGCGATCGATCAGGTCGCGGAGGCGCGCCGACGCCTTGCGTTTGTCGGCATTGACCGCGGCGCAGAGACCGACCGGCAGGATGAAGGCCGGCGGAACCGGCAGGCCGAGACGGGCCATGAACGCCAAGTTCGCCGCCTTGCCACCGAAAAGCTCGGCGGAGAGGGCATCCGTCGAAGGCCCATCGATGAAATGAACGTCGCCCATCGCCCCCTCCCTTCAGACCGGCGACCGGCCACCGCGGGTGTCGAGACCCTCGATGACCAGCGCGCGCATCAGATGCCCGGCATGGGCGAAGCGGTCGGTCGCCCCCTCGACACGTCGGGCGCATTCGACCACGGCGAAGACCCGCGCAGCACTCGCGTCGGCCGCCGTTAGGACGGCGGCGATGCTCGCCCGCTCCTCCTCGTCGGCCCGGTGTTCGGCGCTGACGAGTTCGGCGAGCGCGGCGAGGGCGTCGTCGACGTCGTGGCGATGGCCCTCGTGGACGCAGGAGGCGGCGTCCGCCATCCGTGCCGCAGCCTCGGCGCCGCCGATCGCAGCCCGACAGAGTGCGGCTAGACGGGCTTCGCTCTCGTCGTCGGCACCGCCGGCCGGTATCGCGGTGAGGAAGAAGACACCCTCCTCCAGTTCGTCGATCGCCTGCTCCATGGCGTCGATGAGCGGCAGGAACGCGTCGGCGAGACCGAAGCGTTCGGCGCCGGCGCGGAGGTCGATGGCGACGAGGTCGGCCTTCCCTTCGATCCTCCGGCCGCGCGCGGCGAGAGTGTCGACGTCCACCGAACGACCGGCGAGGCGATCGGCGAGGTGATCCGAAGCGGCTGCAGCGAGGTCGCGCGCCAGTCCGGCCTGGACGACGACACCCTGGAGCAGCGAGCTGCCCGAGCGCTCCAGCCGGCCGGCCAGTTCCGCGTCGACGGCGTCGCGCACCAGCCGATCCGATCGCCCGGCGAGCATCGCCTCGGTCGAGATGCGCAGCACCTGTTCCAGGAAGTCGACGGCCTGGGCGCGGCCGATCGCCTCGTCGAGGCGGGCGCCGTAGGCGATGTGGCGGGCCGCCACGCGGCGGATCGCGCCGTCGACGAGCTTCGCCCCGCCCTGCTCGAGGAAGGCGCGGTGGCCGTGGCCGGCGCGCGCCGCCCAGCGCAGGATGGTCACCGCATCGTCCTTGGCGACGAACAGGCGCAGTTGTTTGCGGGCCTTGTTCCAATCGACGAGGAAGACCAGCGCCGCACCGATCGCCACGAGGAAGGCCTCGCGCCGGTCACGGTCACGCGAAACGAGGGTACCGGTGACCAGGGTGAAGCTCGCGCCCTCGGCCAGTCCCTCGGCTCGGTCGGCGGTCGGATCGCTCCAAGTGACGTCGTCGAGTTCGGCGAAGAGCGAGACGAAGAAGCGCGCTCGAACACGGTGGACGTCGGAATAGGTGAGCGCGGCCCGCTCGTCGTCGAGAGCGATGCAGAGGACATGGGCATCGGTGGTGCCGATGTCGTTCTGGATCAGCAGGCGGTCGCCCACCCGGGCCGCCGTGGTATCGAGGCCGGGGTGATCGAACTTCAGGCCCCGCGTCCTGTCGAGGCCGCGCATGAAGGCTGCGACGGCACGGCGATCTCCGGGTTCGAGACCGGAGCAACGGGCGCCGTCGACGTCTTCCTCGGCGGTGTCGCTCGCCAACCGGTTCAATGCCTTGTGGAGGTCCATGATCAGACGATGGACGCTGTCGGCGCCCTTTCCGGCCGCGGTGATCCGGCCGACGGCGTCGAAGGAGATCGCATCCTGCGGCGCGGCGAGATCCAACCGTCGTTCCGTCCAGCGCTCCCGGAATCCGGCACCGGCTCCGGGTGCACCGGCTTCGACCGCCGCCACCATCGCTTCGACGTCAGCATCGAGATCGGCGAGCAACGCCGAAAGCCCGTCGGCCCTCACCATCGTGTCGTCACCACGGGCGGCGGTCGCAACCAGTCGCGAGATCGCGCCGACCTCGATCCCGGGAACCCCGAAATCGTTCTCCATTTCGTGGGAGGGATTTCCGGCTCCCCCGACCTTCGTCGAGGCGGCCTGAAGGACAGTCATGCGGACTTTCGCCCTGTCGTTCGCTTCCAGGCCACTGCGGACGAGCCGCGGAAGCAGAAGGGCGCCGTGTCCGAGGTACTCGACGATCCGTGACTTCGTCACCATGAGCCGGCCTCCGAACCATTGCGAGGAGGCCAACCAAACACCGAAGAACGTCGCGGTCCATGTCCCAAGTCATTCATGAAGTTCGCGAAATCATCATGATTTCGCAGCTGGCGCCCGGACACCCGCGTCGGAATCCAGCGTGGCCCACTCTGAACCGCCCCGGGTTTGCCGGAGGCCCCAACTCCTGAGAGGATGGGGCTATGAC
>CALMFH010000073.1 GCA_937864925.1 uncultured Alphaproteobacteria bacterium
AGGATGAAGAACGGGATCGCCATGATCTCGAACTTCTCGATGCCGGTGAACAGCTTCAGCGCCACGCTCTCGATCGGCACCGTGGTCATGGTGAAGAGGAAGGTGAGCACCGTCAGGCCGAGCGAGATCGAGATCGGCATGCCGGTGAGCATCAGGGCGAGGAGCAGGGCGAAGATGATGAGCGCGCTCATGCCTTGGCCTCCTCTTCATCGAGACCGGCCACGTGGCTGTGGTCGTGCTTGGGCAGTTCCCCGGTCTTCCAGTAGCTGACCGCCACCTGCAGGAAGCGGAAGCTCATCAGCCACGAGCCGAGCGGCACGCACAGATAGACCAGCCACATCGGCACCTCGAGATCGGCCGAGGTCTGGTCGGTGTGGGCCATGTGCCAGACGAAGTTGGCGCCGAGCGATCCGACGATGCCCGTGAACAGCGCCCCGGCGAGCAGCCCGAACAGGATGAAGCCGACGCGCGTCCTGGCCTGGAGTTGGTTGATCAGCACGTCGACGCCGACGTGGATGCCGGTCCTGACGCCATAGGCGGCGCCGAACTTGGCCATCCACACGAACATGTAGATGGTCAGCTCCTGCGCCCAGGTCATGTTGATCCCGGCCATGGTCCGGTAGATCGAGCGCGCTGCACCGGCCAGCGCCGGCAGGCCCCAGGCGTTGAAGTTGGCGACCGACTTGGCCATGAAGCCGAGGCCGTAGCGGTGCACCACCGCGAAGAAGATGATGAGTGTGGCGGCCCCTATGAGGAAGGCGATGATCGCCTCCTCGAGCCGGTCGAGCAGCCGAAGCATGGATGGACCTCCCGCGCCACCCGCACCGATCGCCCGGTCCGGGTCCCCTTGGTCACGATGCGTGGTCGAGGTGGCGGCCGGGTTCGCCCCGACCGCCGGGGGGGCGTCACTTGGCGACGCCGGTCTCGCGATAGATCTCGGCGAGGAGATCCTTGCCGACGCGGCCCGCCATCTCGTCGTGGACCGGCTTCATCGCCTTCATCCACGCCGCCTTCTCGGCCGCGGTCAGCGTGTAGAACTCGGTCTTGCCCGAGGCCTTCATCGCCGCGAGCGCGTCGTCGTTCTCCTTCTGGGCGATGTCGTTGGCGTAGGTCGTCGCCTCGGCCATCGCCTTCTCGAGATTGCCGCGGATGTCGGCGGGCAGGCCGTCCCAGAACTTCTTGTTCACGATCACCGCGTAGCCGAGATAGCCGTGGTCGGAGAGCGTCGCGTACTTCTGCACCTCGTGCATCTTCTGGGTGTACATGTTCGACGGCGGGTTCTCGGTGCCGTCGACGACGCCGGTCTGCAGGCCCTGATAGACCTCGGAGAAGGCCATCACCTGTGGCAGCGCCCCGAGCGCCTTCATCTGCGCCTCGAGCACCTTCGACGACTGGATCCGCATCTTCAGGCCGAGGAAGTCGTCCGGCGACTTCAGCGGCTTGTTGGCGCTCATGATCTTGAAGCCGTTGTCCCAGTAGGCGAGCCCGATGATGCCCTTGTCCTCGAGCTTCTTGAACAGCGCCTTGCCGATCGCCCCGTTCGTCACCTTCACCAACGCCTCCTTGGAGGGGAAGATGAACGGCAGGTCGAAGATCTCGAACTCCTTGGCGCCGAGCGGGCCGAACTTGGCGAGCGACGGGGCGAGCATCTGCACCGCGCCGAGCTGCAGCGCCTCGAGCTCCTCCTTGTCCTTGTAGAGCTGCGAGTTCGGGTAGACCTCGACCTTGACCTTGCCGGCCGTGTACTTCTCGGCGAGTTCCTTGAAGCGGTCGGCGCCCTTGCCCTTCGGCGTGTTGGGGGCGACGACGTGGGAGAACTTGATCACCACCTCCTGGGCGACGGCCGGCGCGGCGAGCGCGGCGGCGACGGCGAGAGCGGCGACGGTGGCGAGAAAGCGCTTCATGCGTGAACCTCCCGTGGTTTCGGAAATCGAGCCTTCTTCCGGGGCTTGCCCTATCGTTAGGGCGGGATGTGGACTTGCGCTATTGTGGATTTCCGTAATCACGCGATCGGAGACCGGAGGCGACGGCCGGCGACCGCCTCCCACCGATGGTTCGATCGAGACGGAGGATTCCCGTCCGCCTCCTGCATCGGAACCACCAACTCATTGACCTCGTGGGCGGAACGGACCGACACTCGTGACCATGAGTGTCGGATCCTTCCGACCACCGGGACCATCGATCGTGACCGTTTCCGCTCCGCCGACCGGATCGCCGACCACCGCCGGGGTCTTTCCGTCCCTGCCTGCGCCGAAACGCCGCCGCTTCGACCGCGTCGTCGAGGCGACTCCGTTGATCGCGGTGCTGCTGATCGCCGCACTGCTCGGCTTCCTCGTCTGGTTCGCCGATCGCTCCGAGCGCGAAGAGGCCGGGCTCGCCCTCATCCGCGACGCTCTGTGGGTGGAACAGGCGCTGCGCTTCCAGATCGACGCCGATCGGGCCGCGGTCGAGCGCCTCGCCGTCGACATCGGCGATCATCCCGCCGAAGAGGTGGTCGTCGCCCGCATCCGCTCGGTCGTCGTCGCCCACCCGGAAATCGCAGCGATCGAATGGCGCGACGGGGCCGGCGCCCTGCGCACGCTCGTTCCCCCCGACGCCCCGCCGACGGCACCCCCGAACCTCGGCGGCAACCCTGCCCACGGCTTCACCGCACCGCGCCTCGAGGCGGGGCGCGGTCACGTCGCCGACCTTGCCGTGCCGATCTTCGAGAACGGCGTCCGCATCGGTTCGCTCACCGCCCGCCTCCACCTCGAACGCCTCCTCAACGAGCACGTCCCCTGGTGGATCACCCAGAACAATCTGGTCGCGCTGCTCGATCGCGACGGCGCCGAACTGGCGCGCAAGTCGTCGCTCGCCCGCGATCCCGAAGGTCCGCGCCACGACCTCGCCTTCGACCCGCCGCTGCCCGACGTGGTGCTGTCGCTCACCGCCAATCGCGGCCCCTCGAGCCTCACGGGCAACACCCTGGTGGCGTCCATCTTCGGCCTCGCCTTCGTCGCCGTCGTCTCGATCTTCGCCCTGATGCGCCACTATCGCCGCCGCCTCGTGGCGGAGGAGAGCCTCGGCGAGGCCCAGGCGCTCCGCCGCGCCATGGAGGAGAGCCTGACCGTCGGGATGCGCGCTCGCGACCTCGACGACCGCATCATCTACGTCAATCCCGCCTTCTGCCGGATGGTCGGCTGGCGCGCCGAAGAGATCGTCGGCCTCACTCCGCCGCTGCCCTATTGGCTGCCCGATCTGGTCGACGAGACACTCGCCCGCCATCACACCCTCGCCCACGACGAATTGAAGCCGATCTCCTTCGAGACCCGCTTCCGCCGCCGCGACGGCTCGATCTTCGACGTCCTCGTCTACGAGGCGCCGCTGATCGACGCCCGCGGCGTCCATCGCGGCTGGATGGGCTCGATCATCGACATCACCGACCGAAAGCGCGCCGAGGAGGTCGAGCGCCGCCAGTCCGAATCGATGACCCGCACCGCCCGCCTGATCTCGATGGGCGAGATGGCCTCCACCATCTCCCACGAACTCAACCAGCCGCTCGCCGCCATCTCCTCCTACGCCACCGGCTGCCTCAACCTGATCCGCACCGGCCACGGCCCCGCCGATCTGGTCGCGGCGCTGGAGAAGCTCGAGGTCCAGGCCCAGCGCGCCGGTCGCATCGTCCGCCGCGTCCACGATTTCGTCCGCAAACGCGAACCGCGGTTCGCCACCGTCGATGTCGTCGCCCTCGTCGCCGACCTCGCCACCTTCGTCGCCCCGGAAGCGCGCAAGGCCAGGGTCGAGGTCGAGCTCGATCTGCCCGATGCCCCGGCGATGGTCACCGCCGACCGCGTCCTGCTCGAGCAGGTGGCGTTCAATCTGGTCCGCAACGGCATGGAGGCGATGGCCACGACACCCGCCCGGATGCGCCGGCTCGACATCCGCGTCCGCCGCCGCGCCGGTCGCGACGGCGACGCGGCGCCCCCCGCCGCCGGCGAGGAGATCGTCGTCGAGGTCGCCGACCGCGGCCCCGGTATCCCGCCCGAGGTGGCGGAGAAGCTGTTCTCGCCGTTCTATTCCACCAAGCCGGAAGGCATGGGTATGGGTCTCAACATCTGCCGCTCCATCGTCGAGTTGCACCAGGGCCATCTGGAGTTCTCGGCACGGCCGGAAGGCGGTACGCTCTTCACCCTGGTACTTCCCGCGAGCCGGCCAGCACCCGAAGCCGCACCACCCGCGAAGGATCCCCGATGAGCCCGTCGACCTCCGATGCGATCGGCGTCCACGTCGTCGACGACGATGCGGCGATCCGTGACTCGCTCGACTGGCTCTTCCGTTCCCGCGGTCTCGTCGTCCGTCTGTGGGACTCGGGCGAGGCCTTCCTCGCCGCCTGGACGCCGGCGACCCGCGGCTGCGTCGTCCTCGACGTCCGCATGGCCGGCATGTCCGGCCTCGAAGTGCTCGATCGGCTGGAGCGCACCGGCTCGCTCCTGCCGGTGGTGGTGCTCACCGGCCACGGCGACGTGCCGGTGGCGGTGCAGTCGCTGAAGAAGGGCGCGATCGACTTCCTGGAGAAGCCCGTCGACGGCGGCGAACTGGTGACCCGTGTCCTCGCCGCCCTCGACCTCGAAGCCCGCCGCCACGCCACCGCCACCACCACGCGCGCCCTCGAGGAGCGCCTCGCCAGCCTGTCGCCACGCGAGCGCGAGGTGATGGACAAGATGCTCGACGGTCTCCTCAACAAACAGATCGCCGACGACCTCGGCATCGCCATGCGCACCGTCGAGGTCCACCGCGCCCGCATCCTGGAGAAATTCGGCGTACGCTCGGCGATCGAGCTCGCCGGCCGCCTCGCCGACCTGCGCCGGACGGAGCGCTGACCGGACAGCACCGAACGATCGGCCGGGTCGCCGACGAGCTTCCGGCTGGCTCGAACGGTGCCCGATCGGCGTCCGCCGGCCGACCGGTTCGAGCGCCCCCGACGATCGGTTCGCCTCCGACCGCCAGAACGGCAGAATGGCAAGCCCTTGATTCACCGATGATTCACCATCGTGGCTGGTGCACCGTCAGGACCACCCTGCCATCCTGACAGCCATGACAAGGGCCCAATCGTCCGACGATCGCCGTCGGAGCGAAAGTTTCCCTGTCGAATCAACGATACCTCCCACCTTCTTGCCACTTGGCGCAACCGTTGCTGAGATATTCCCGATCGAGGGCCCCGACGCCGACCTCGCTGGCTTCGGCCGGCGAGGTCGTAGTGTCGTTTCATGCACCCGACGATCGATCTCGGACGAATCGGCGACACGGGTCGCCGACCGCACCGGGGATCCGCGCTTCGTCCGTTCGGGCGACGCGGCGCGAAATCTCAGCGATCGGTGCCGAGGCCACCGCAGCATCGCCGCCCCGACCTCGTCGAAATGGGCGCGGTTCGAAGAAGAAACGGAGGAAGATGATGAGGACATCAGTCGGAGCGGCCCTGAGAGCCGCCTCTCTCGCGACCGCCCTGCTCTCGGGCGTCTCGCTGGCGGCCGCTCAGACCGGGATGTCCGGGATGACCGGCATGCAGGGCATGCAGGGTATGGGCGGTATGTCCGGCATGGGCGGCATGTCCGGCATGGGCGGCATGGGCGGCATGTCCGGTATGAGCGGTATGTCCGGTATGGGCGGCATGTCCGGTATGGGCGGCATGTCCGGCATGGGCGGCATGTCCGGTA
>CALMFH010000074.1 GCA_937864925.1 uncultured Alphaproteobacteria bacterium
GCGGAGAGCGCTGCCTCGACGGGGTCGATGGTCTTCGTGGGATGGGTCGCCATGGGTCTTCGCCTCGCGTCCGTACACCGTACTCTTCGACCCGCCCGGACGATCCTCGGAGCGTCTCCGTGCCGAGGGGCGGATCGGGTCGTAGCCCGGGACATCGCCGGCCACCGATCTCGAACCGCCGCCGGTCCGGGGAGTGGGGGATGCCGTGCGTGCGTGGAGACAACCGCGCGACCACGGTCGTCCGGTCAGCCTCCTCGCAGATTGCCGCAGTCGAATGGTAATGGCACATTAACGATTATGAAACAGTCGTTGCCGCCTTTCGGCGATCATCGTTAACGGGTGTGGATCATGGCGGGGGCGAAGGCGAAGTCGGCGGGGAAATCCGCGGAGAGCGGCCGGGGGGCCCGAGGCGGGGCCGGTGCGCCGCCGAGTGTGGCCCAGCGCGCCTATCTCACCCGCGGTCTGGGGCAGCCGGGGGGCAAGCTGCCGCTGTTCGACGCCGATGGGCGCGAAGTGGCGCACGAGACGATTCGGGTGTGCATCGCCCGTGGTTGGGCCGAACCGTGGTTCGCCAACCCGATCAAACCCGACTGGGTGGTGGCGCGGCTGACGGCGGCGGGTTACCGCCTGCTCGGCGCGGAGCCGCCGGCGGGGGCGACCGACCCGATCTGAGCGCCGTTCACTCTTCCCTCACCCTCTTCGACGAAGACGGCGGATCGGCGGTCCGGTCTTAACCGGGTCGATGTCGAGCGTCGGCATACTCGCTTCCCACGAACCACGAGGGACGACGGGTGGGAGAGCGAGTGATGAACATGGTGGGGATCGAACCGACGAGCGCGGTCGAGGCCGCCGCCCTGATCGCGACGGCGAGGCGGGAGCCGGCACCGGTCGATCTCGTCCATCTGGCGCGCCAGACCTTCGGATCGGCCGATCTCGAGCGCGAGGTGCTGCGCCTCTTCGTGCAACAGGGCGCGGGGCTCGTCCGCGTCATCGCCACCGCGGGCGACGCCACCGCGCGCGCCGAATACGCCCATCGCCTCAAGGGATCGGCCCGCGCGGTCGGTGCGACGAAGGTGGGGCGGCTCGCCGAAGCGCTGGAGACGGCGAGCGAGCGGGAAGCGGCGGGCCTCGCCGCCGATCTCGCCCGAGCCGTCGAGGACGTCGAGCGGTTCGTCGCGGAACTCCTGGCTCCCGCCGCCTGAAGCCCCCCGTCACCACGCGAAATCCACGAAGTGCGGCCCGTTCGAGCTGTCGACGGGCCGCTTCGACTTGACGACGGGCCGCGAAGGGGCCAAGTCGAGGGCGCGCGACGCGCCTTGCCGGCGGCGGCGCGACCCGAGCCACTCCCGCATGCCCAGCTCCGAGGCCCACATGCCCAAGATCACCTTCATCCCCCACGGCCAGGAAGAGATCGTCGTCGACGCCGAGATCGGTTCGACGGTGATGGAGGCGGCGGTGCGCAACGGCGTGCCGGGCATCGAGGCGGAATGCGGGGGCGCCTGCGCCTGCGCCACCTGCCACGTCTTCGTCGACCCGAAGTGGTACGACAAGGTAGGCGGGCCGCAGCCGATGGAAGAGGACATGCTCGACTTCGCCTGGGACGTCCGGCCGACGTCGCGGCTGTCCTGCCAGATGAAGATCGTCGCCGACTGGGACGGTCTCGTCGTCGAGATCCCCGAGAAGCAGGCCTGATCCGGCAAGCGGCGGGGCCGGACCATCGTCGCGTGCGGCGAAGGGTATCGATTTCGCCGACTTGCGGGTCGCGCGAAAAAGCGTTTCTTTCGCCCGCGAGAGCTTCCGTCTAGAGAAGCCGGCGATCCGTTCGTCGCGATGCGGCGGCGGCCCCTGCGGGCCGGCGCCTTCCGTCGTCCGCCTCGTTCCCTCGACCGAAGAGACCGTCCATGTCCGAAGCCATCACCACCGACGTCGTCATCATCGGAGCCGGGCCGGTCGGCCTCTTCGCGGTGTTCGAACTGGGTCTGCTCGACCTCAAATGCCACCTGATAGACATCCTCGACAAGCCGGGCGGTCAGTGCGCCGAGCTCTATCCGGAGAAGCCGATCTACGACATTCCCGGCTATCCGGTGATCGGGGCGCTGGAGCTGATCGACAAGCTGCAGGAGCAGATCAGGCCGTTCCATCCGACCCATCACTACGGCCAGCAGGTCGAGCGGGTCGAGCGGCTGGAGGGCGGCGCCGGTTTCCGGGTGGTGACCGACGCCGGCACCGAGTTCCTGGCCAAGGTGGTGGTGATCGCGGCGGGTGGCGGCTCGTTCCAGCCCAAGCGCCCGCCGGTCCCCGGCATCGAGGTCTACGAAGGCACTTCGGTGTTCTATTCGGTGCGCAAGATGGACGCCTTTCGCGATCAGGAGATCGTCATCGTCGGCGGCGGCGACTCGGCCCTCGACTGGACCATCAACCTCGCCCCGATCGCCAGGTCGGTGACGCTCGTCCATCGCCGCGACGACTTCCGCGGCGCCCCCCACTCGGTCGAGCAGATGC
>CALMFH010000075.1 GCA_937864925.1 uncultured Alphaproteobacteria bacterium
GGCTGCGGACCCGCGCTTGAGGGGCGAAGGGGGTACGGTCCCTAAATGGGGGGGTGTGAAACATTGTTTCACGATCCAAAGTCACCGGACAGTCAAAGACGGGCGATGGCGAGGTCGAGTTGACGCTCGATCTCGGGGAGGAGGCGACGCTCCGCCTCCTCTTCGAGGATCTTGCGATAGCGATCGGGGTGCGTGTTGATGTGGTTCGCCGGGTTCGGCCCGTGCAGCTTCTTGATCGGGAGTCGAGACGCTCCCACACGGGCGAAGACATTCCCGCCGTATCGGACGACGATGAATGCACCTTTGTGGGCACCCCACCCCCTGACGGTGACTCCTGTCCTCGTCTGCCTCACGCCGCCGAGATGGGAGAGCGGTATCCACGGTGACCGACAGATGTGAACCACATCGTGGTCGGAGTGCGCCGTCCGGATCGTCGCGCGCACATCCTTCTGGCGCATACTCGTCTCTGCGGCGACCGTCTTGACGATCCGACTTTCCGAAGCCCGACCGACCGATCGAAAACCTCGCGGTAGAACGACGGACCTGATCGTGCCCGGCAGAGCGGCGAGTGCTTTCGACTTGGCGACGAACTCGGCGGCGTCGATCCTGTAGGCGATGATCGCGGTGTTCGGGCCGATGCTCATCGCCTCACCCGTCGCACACTCGCCACCATCGCTCGGAACGCCGCTGCTGCATCTTCGGCCGACGTCGAGACGACGAACCGCGCAGCCGGCGAGATCCGCGAGATGTCGCCACGCAGCACCGAAGAGACGGCCAGGCCGATCTCGGCGCGCCGCTCGGCACATCGACACATCCCGACCTTCTCCCGAAACGCCGAAGCCCCGGCCGCGTTTCCGCTCCGGGGCTTCCTGATCTTTTCATCCGTTGATGAACCTGCCACGAGATCCAAAACCATGTCAAGCGATCTGCCGACTTTTTTTTGATCGCATGTTCCGACTTCACGCGACTCTCCGCCTCATCTTCATCGTCCGACCAGGGCATCCCGCCGCGCCGACAACCCCTTCCCACCCGACCACATCGTGAACCCGCCGATCGGCCACCCGGTCTCCGGCCCAAGGCCGCCATGGCCGATCCGGCAGAACCAGTCGGTGGTCGACGAGACGGTCCGTCAACATCGTCTCGAGTGCCTCGAGCCCGGCGTGCCACGCCATCCATCGCAGCCGCTCGGCGATGAGACCCGTCGGATCAGGCCGCAACACCTCGACCGGGAAGGCATCGAGAGGAACCCGCCCAGAAACCACAGGGACATCCACCTCCCGCGTCTCCCATCCGATTTCGTTGCCGTCGCCGTCCCACCGACAGGCCATGAGTACCCGCCGCCGCCACACCTGCCGTCCATTGGCGCCGAGCATCGGCACCAGGCGCGGAGCATCTCCCACCGGCGCCACCGCACCACCCAGAAGCGCCCGCGTCCGCACCAGCACACCGACCCCGCCCTTCACCACCAGATCGCCGTCGCGATCCCGGACGAGCACCCGATCGATCGCCTCGGCGAGCGCCACCTGCAGGAGATCTCCGAGGTGGGGCATGTCGGAGACCAGATCCTCCGGATCGAAGTCATCGACGACCAGATGGTCGAGATCGGCGATCGCGGCATGAACCGCGACAGCGTCGGGGTGCGGCTCTCCGAGATCCGCCAGATTCGGCACCACGCCATAGGGATTGAGGTCGATCACCGCGAGAAGCTGCACATAGGAACCGACGGCACCCCACCCGTTCCCGACCCCAGTCGGCCCACTCCTGCCCGGCGCCACCTTCGGCAGTTCCTCGAGATAGGCCCACCGCACCAGATCCTCGATCGAAATCATCTTCATCGTCGCCACCCCGTCCGTCCAACCTAGTCCAACCTCATTTCTCAGGTTGGACATCATAACATATTGATATTGCTCGCATGTCCAACCTGTCCAACCTGTCCAACCTGTTTCCTCGCACAGGACGTTTCGGCCATCTCACATAACGATCCGCGAGAGACGGGCAGGAAGCGGTCGATCGCTTCCACGCAATCTCATTCCACTACGCGCGCGCACGCGGAAAACCGGTTGGACAGGTTGGACAGGTTGGACAGTCTAATGAATTCAACAGTTTACTTGTGCGCATAGGTTGGACGAAGGTTGGACGCGAGCGCCTCAGAGGTTGGACGGCCCGTCGTCCTCCCCTTCGACCCTGTTCTTTTCCGCCGGTCCATCTCCCCAATCGACCTCCTGTCCGACCGCCGATTCGAACCACATGCGGCATTCGTCGAGGTCGGGCAGCACATAGACCCGTACCCGTTCGCTGCCGCGCTCGGTCATCTTGGTCCGCCGTGCCTCTTTCAGCGTCGGGACCAGCTTCTTCATTTCCATGCCGACCTCGGTTTCGATCGCCCGTCGCTTGATGCCGACCTTGTCCGACTTCTCGAGGTAGTCGGCGAAGAGCGCCTGACGATCGACCTCCTGCTCCCAATAGCCGGACTTCACCCGGGTCGAGCCTTCTTTCAGCCGCTCGAACCACCACGCCTCGACGGAGGAGAACGACCGTATCTTCTGTTCGAGCAGAGCATCGGTCTTCGGAATGGTGCGCAGGTTGACCGTCGAGAGGTCGAAGTCGAGTAGGTCGTGGAGCAGCGCTTCCCGGCCTCCGTCATCGAGTTCGGCCAGGAGCTCGGCGAAATACTCGTGGTTCTCCTTGCACCGGTCGGAGACGTCGGTGACGCAGAAGCGCCTCTCGTCCTTACCGGCCGGCACCACCCACCCTTCGTTGGAGGTCATCACCAGACGGACGTAGTTGTCGAGGCGGATCGGATCGACGCCCTTGTTCTCGATCATCTGGAAGGTCGAGGTGATGAGGCCCTTGAGCCGCCCCTCGGCGGCCTTGTCGCCGGCCCATACCGCCTCTTCGGCGCCGAGCAGGACACAGCTCGCCATGTGGGCGTTGAAGTTGCCGGTGACGTAGCGAGGATCGTCGACCAGGAAGAAGTGCGAGGCGATCAGCGAGCCGAAGACCTCGACCGGCAATGTCTTGCCCGTCCCCATCTTGCCGCGCATGACCAGAGCGACACCGATTCGCTCACGTGGACGCTGCATCATGTGGGCGAAGAAGGCGAAGACCCAGCGGAATAGCCCCTCGTCACCGCCGCAGACATTGGTCAGGAGATGGTCGCGGAAGATTCCCCATGATCCCCCCTTGCGGGCGGCGACCGAATAGCCCTTCCACAGATTGAAGAAGCCCTCCGGCGACGGCGCTCCATCGGGATTGGGGAAGAAGCACAGCCCCTTGTACTGGCGCCTCTGGCGGTCCTTCCACCAGCGCGCCGACCAGGTGGTCGACTTCACCGTTCCGTCGGCGGTGCAGATCTCAGTTGCGGTGTTGGCGTACCAGGCGTGAAAGGCCTCGGCCGTCAGCAATGTGAGGCGCTGCTCGATCGGCGCATCGGGGTTTTCATCGAGGACCATGACCTTCGATCCGACCCTGACGAGAGCATGGCGACGGTTCATAGCCTCGACCGAATAGCCCATGTCACGCGGTGTCGCCGAGACGGCCGCCGGCGCTTCTCCCCCTTCCGCCCTTCTCTCTCCCGCGCTCCAATTCTCGACCGGCGACGGCATCCGCCCGAGCAGCGTCGACGCATCGTCGCTGACCGGAGATCCGTCGTTCGACAGCACCTCGGCGCCATCGAGAGCCGCGAGAATGTCGAGTGAACGGGTCATGCGGACGGATCCCGGATCATGTCGTTGAAGTCGGCGCCGTCTCGTGCCCAGGCCCGCCGCACCGTCCGCCCGGGCCGAGCCCAGCGCGCCGCACAGCGGCGAGTGGCGAATTCCGTCGTCGCCGGGTCGCTGTCGCCGTCGCCGAGGATGAGTGCGTCGGTGACACTGTCCGGGATCACGATTCCTGGCTTGGTCCTGTCCGGCACGGGGCCTGAGAGCCTCACCACCCGCTCGCGCCCCGCCTTGTCCGTTCTCGTCGCGCCGAGCGGATGAGCGACGGTCTCGGTCGCGGCGCCGCCCATGTTGCCGAGCGAGATTCCGGCCCAGAAGCCGATCTCCGCGATGTCGCGCCCCGACGCGATCAGCGCCTCGCGCACCGCCAGCGTCGTCTCGATTCCCTCGCCCGAGACGAGATGGCGCGGCGCGACCGGGCCGGCGAGGCGCAGAACTCCGCCGTGGAGCGATCCGCGCACCTTCTTCGCCGGCTGGATCTCGCCGGTCTCGGGATGAACGATCGATGCCTTGGCCGGTCGCTCCGGATCGAGATGGGTGATGTGGATGCCGCGAAACCGGCCCTCGCCATCGGCGATGGCGCCGACCATGGCCGGATGATCACCGATCTTGACGAAGCCCTTGGCGAGTTCCGGCTTGACGAAATAGCCGACCCTTTCGACGAAGCGCAGCCGCAGACCTGCGACGTGTACGATGCCGCGGGCCGCGAGATAGGCGGCGGCCGGCGTGCCGTCGAGGCGATAGCCCTCCTCCCAGATCGCCAGCGCCCGGCGGATCTCGGCGTCACGATAGGACGAGGCCTCAGCCTCCCGTGCCGCCGACCGTGTCTCGGCCTCCCGCGCCCGCTCCGCATTGCGGGCCTCGCGCTCGCTCCGCTCCGCATCTGTCTCTTCCGCCCGCCGATCCGGCGGCGGTGCCCCGTTGATCTCCTCGCAGATCAGAACGAAATCGCGGGCGTTCCGCGGGTCGAGCCCGCGCACGTGTCCGACGAGCGCGACGGCATCGCCGCCGGCACCGCCCTGGTGACCACAGTTCCAGATCTGTCGATCCTCGCGGATCGAGAACCGATCGACCCCACCACAGGCCGGGCACGGGCCGACGAGTTCACGCCCCGACCGCTTGAGCCCGGCCGCACCGAGCCGACCGGCGATCTCGACGAGATTGACCGCCCTGGCGTCCGCCACCCAATCGTCGAAGGAGAGCCAGGTCATCACCTCACCCCATCATCCGAACAAGCCGAGTTGCACCGACGGAGCCTCGGGCGGCGAGCCGAGTCGCGAGAGTTCGGAACGCATACGCCGCCGCCAGCGGGTGAACGCCGTTGCCGAGCAGCCGCAGCCGGTCGGCGCGGACGGCGTCGAGAGTGCGAGCGACATCGCGGTCCAGCCCTCGGGCCAGCCCATCAGCCACTCGACGAAGCCAGGATTCAGCCGCCGGGGCGAAGTCGGGGAACCGCTCGACGACGGCGCGCCATCCGTCCGCGTCTCCGGGGCCGGGCGGGGAAAGAGGAAGTCCACAGTCTGGTGACAGAGTTGTACCGGCCCATCCCCGATTCGGTTCCCTCCCTTCGCGTCCACAGTGTTGGACGTCGCCCATAGGCCCGCCGCCTGCGTCGCCAGTCCATCCCCCGCCTTCGGCGAGATCCCGGCGCGGTTGTGGTTGCCTTTCACCGTCGGCGTCGCCCAGATCGTCCCGACGAATTCCGACAGCGGCCGCGCATTCCGCGCCGCGGTCTCCGGCCCGCACAGGCCAGAGCGATGATCCCGCGCCGTCGGTGTCGGCCAACAGGCTATGGCCGTCGGTAGCGTCGAATTCGGCGCTCCAGTGTCCCGCCTCAAGTGGTCTGCCCCTCGTGATCCGTCCAACGCGCTCGCGGTCGGCCACGCCGAGGATGAACAGCCGCTGCCGCTCATGGCTCGCGCCGACCTCCGCCGCCGAGAAAAGTCCGATCTCGCGCTCGAAACCGAGGCGTCCCAGGTCACGCCAGACGCGTTCGGCTCCGCCGGACGAGAGCATGCCGGGAACGTTTTCGATGAGCACCCACCAGGCGCCGGACTGGACGACGATGCGCCGCGCCGCGCCCCACAGGTCGCGAGGGTCGTCTCGGCCGAGGCGCCGCCCGGCGAGGGAATGCGGCTGGCACGGGATGCCGCCAACCACGCCATCCACGAGGCCACGCCAGCGTCGGCCGTCGAAGGATCGGACATCCGACCACACAGGAGCCGGAGCCAGGAGACCGATTTCCATCGCTTCGACCAGAGTGGCGACGGCGAAGGCTTCCCTCTCCACCAGACAGACCGCGCGAGCAGCTGGATTTGCCAACTCGACGCCGAGGTCGAGTCCTCCGCCGCCGGTGCACAGGGAAATGAAGTGGAGCTCGGGGGGGGTCGGGACGTAGAGCCACATTCAAGTCACCACCTCACTCATCGCTTAAGACCGATCGGACCGATCGCCCGTCCTGATCGGCGAACCGGCCGTAGATCCTGCGGCCGTGCCCCTTCTGGCCATGGGGGGGTAGAGCCACCGAACAGCGGCCCGTGGTCCTCGGACACCTTGCCCTTCGCCTTGGCGACGGCGGATCGTTCAGCAGGCCGGTCGGCAAGGCGCAGGCGGCGGCGGATGTCGTCGCAGTACTTCGCCTCGCGTTCGATCAGGATGGCGCGGAAGCCCTCGCGCCACGCTGCCTCGCCGGTCGTCCCCGACCCGGCGAATGGATCGAGCACCACCCCGCCCGGCGGCGTTATTAGTTGGCATAGCCACTGCATCAGGTCGACCGGCTTGACCGTCGGATGCTGTGAGGCGACGCGGTCGTGCGCATCCGCCTTGGCCGAGTAGAAGAACCGCGCGGCGGAACCGGTGTCGCTGCGCGGATTCGCAGATGGTACCCGGGCGCGGTCGCCGTATACATTCGAAATCAACGAAGACGGGGCGCCGCCGCTAATGCCCCCCCCTTGGCCCGGTGCCGCAGGAAACGCCGCGACGACCTCTGGCGAGCCATCGTGAACGATGTTGGCCGGCCAGCGGCCACTCTCGGAGCCCCCGCGCGGCCCCGGCAGCGCGGCAAAATCTACCGCACCGGCGTTACGGTACCGTCGGTCGGCGCTGACCTCTCCGGACCGCCCCCGAGGAATCTCGGGGACATGTCTCACCGGCATGAGTCCGGCGCCCACCCTCAGAACATCGTCGGTCGCGACCCGACACCCGTCGATGTTCAGCGCCCCCGTCCCGTGCTCGAGCACGTTCGCCGCGACGGAGCCATCCAGCGGCTTTCGGGCGAAGACGATCGGTTCCCAGGCCGGCTTCAGCGCGGTGCCCCATCCCTCCCAGGCGGCAGCAGCAGTGACCGGCGCCCCCTTGTCTGTGCGCTCGTACTCCGTCCCCTTGGCGACCTGCCCGACAGTCGACTCGAGGATCGCCCCGGAACGCCCTCTCCAATGACCCTCTGCCTTGTCGATCGCCTTAGACACGTCGTGCGATTTCGGGAAACCAGACCCATAGACCCAGGCCAACTGATCGCGGATCTCGAACCCGGCATCCTCGATCGCCACCACCATCCGGTGATAGGTCCGCGTGCCGGAGAAGGCGACGAGGTGACCACCCGGCTTCAACACCCTCAGCACCTCGGCCCAGAACTCGACCGCGAAGGCCGTCTCGCCGGTGTCCCACTGTTGCCCCATGAAGCCGGCCGCGGCGCGGGCGTAGAGCCCGTCTCGCCCGTGCTTCGCCGGCGCGGCGCCCGCCTTGCCGAAGCGCTTGCCGATCGACACCAGCGCGTAAGGCGGATCGCAGACGACACTGTCGACCGAAGCGTCGGGCATCGCCCGCAACACCTCGCGGGCATCGCCCTGATGGAGCACGACCCGGTCGGAGAGGAAACTCTCGCTCATCCGATCTCCCTCCCCGCTTCCGCCATCGCCACCCGGTCGGCAGCCGACCACAAGTCCGTTCCACGCGCCGCGCGCCGCACCCGCCGCCACACGGCGACGCGATAAGTTCGCGCCACGCGGGTCGAAATCGTCAGCCAGCGGTCGAAGACGAGGGTGTTCATCCGGCCTCCTCGGCGCAGACCTGCGCCGGCGAACCGATGGCGGAGCGATGCACCGCCGGGGATTTCGGATAGCGACCGCCCCATAGAGGCCGCCGCTCGGCTTCGGCCTTCGCCGGGTCGGCGTGCTCGACGTCTGCACCGAAGTGCGTCATGGCGACGATGCGGGTCGGCACCAGACTGGCCTTCACCCGCGGCCAGCGATCGAAACGCGACGCCGGGCGCGGCGCCTCTACCTCCTCCGCCTCGAGCGGCGGTAGACCTTCGACCGCCCGGCCTCGCCGTTCGCGCGACACGATCTGGGCGATACGCCCTTGGCTGACCAGGAAGCGGCGAGCGAGATCCCGCTGGCTCACCCTCTCCTCGGCGAAGAGCCGGTAGATCTCGGCATTGCGGGCGCGGGTCCCGGCGAGCGAGGGCATCGGTCACCCCCCCTCGGCGAAACGGGCGAGGCGCCGCTTGGCGGCCGCGAGATCGTTCTCGTGCTCACCGATCGCCTTCAAGGTGTCGCGCGCCTCACGGCGAGTGACCTTGCGGTCTTCGAGCGCCACCCCGAGGCGCGCTCCGACCCGGCCCACCGAACCGACGATGCGAACGAGATCGGTGGTGAGCCCGGTGATGTCGCAACCCGGATCATCCTCGTCGTCGGCCAGGGCGACCAGCCGGTGGCCGGTCAATTCGGCCAGGGTGCGAGCGAAGATCGGCCGGTGCAGATGGAACTCGAGCAGGAAGACGACGTCGGTCGGGATCAGGTCGGAATAATCGTCGCCCTGCCAGCGCGAGATCACCCCTTGCGACATGCCGGTCAACTCCCCGACCCGCTTCAGCCCGGTCGAGCCGGGCATCGAGCAGGCGGCGACCAGGGCACGAGTGGCGATCTTGATCATGGCGATGAGCCCCGAGGGCAGACGATCTCTGTCCACGAAAAAGTCTCCCGTGGTCTTTCGGTGCGAAACGCGCGAGGTGGGTGCAGGGTGAACGGGTCGGGCGAGAGCGCCCGTCCCGAGATCACTCAGGAGGTGTTGTCATGCATTTTTCGGTCGAACGGCCGTTCGCCACCGGTGAGGAGATTCGGCGCTTCCTCTTCGGCGCGGCGATCGCCGACGTATTCGCGAAACTGACGACGGCCGCCTTCGACGGCGTCCGCGTCGGCGAAGCCGCACTGATGCGGCTCGAAACGGAGGCGGTCGAGGCCATTCGGCTCTCGCCGAGTGACTTCGTCGCAAGCGGTGCGGAGCCTCTCCTCCCACCAGCGCTCGACCGCGCGGAGCGCGATGTCCGTGATCTCTTCGACTTCCTGCGCGCGGCTCGAAACGGTCGCCACTGACATCACGCCGCCTCCTCGGTCTCGTCCGCCGAAACCGGACGGTCGATCCCGGCCGGCCAAGCGGCGCCGGACGGCCAGTTGGCGGAAAACCACGCGACCGCACGGTCGTAGGTTCGAATCCGCCAATTCAGACAACCGCCGCGGACCTTGTCGAAGAACTGCCAGTCGCCTCCAGCTCGTTCGCTGACCGTAGCCGACGACGAACCGGTCGCCGCCATGTAGGCGTCGGCGAGCTGGATGAGATGGGATGACAGGGTCCGTTCCATGCCTCGAACGATACCAGTCATTTCTGGAAAATCAACCTGGATTTTCTGGCATGCGGTCTGGCATCAATTACCGGATAATTCTGGTATGAGCACGTTGCAGCACTTGGTGATAGAGCGCCTTCGGGAAATCGGCCGCGGCCCGGGAACCGCCGAGCGCATCGGCGGGTTGGGGAAAAACTATGTCTCAGACATCGTCCGCGGCGAAAAACAGGACGTCAGATCAGCCTACCTCCCCAGGTTGGCCAAAGCCCTCGACTGGACCATCGACGAGATCAGAGCCCGTATGGCCGGGCTGAATTCGGACGTGACGCCCCACATCGCCGGGCGATCGGTCACGGAAATCGACCCTCACCTATTGGAGACACTCCCGATCGACGTGCCCGTCGTCGGCGTTGCCGCAGCATCGGTCGCCGGGGCGTTCATCGTCGATGGCATCATCGACAGGGTGAGACGGCCGCCGGGATTGATACACGCGAAGAACATCTACGCGCTCTATGTCAGAGGCGAGTCGATGGTCCCGCGGTTCCGGCCAGGGGAATTGATATTCGTTTCGCCGGACAGGCCTCCCGCTGCCGGAGATGATGTCGTCATCCAGACGAAAAACCACGAGGGCGCT
The DNA here is from genome assembly GCA_937864925.1 of uncultured Alphaproteobacteria bacterium. Taxonomy (GTDB): domain Bacteria; phylum Pseudomonadota; class Alphaproteobacteria; order Rhizobiales; family Ancalomicrobiaceae; genus CALBKH01. The sequence continues at coordinate 9,974 of CALMFH010000075.1, forward strand.
CAAATAGAGAGTTGGTTGAAAGAATATATACGCAGCGATGGGTCACGTTTCATCACCAAGCAACTGAACCCGAGCGGCACCATAGAATTCATATCGAGCCAAGTCGTCGGCGTGCACCGCGTCCTCACGACACGAGAAATGTTCGGTGCTTGATCACTTGCGGCGAACCAGACCTGGAACATTTTGCCCGTTCGGACCGTACAGCATGAATACGGCCGCACAGCCCACATCGCCACTTTTACCTCGGAAAGCAGCTACCGTTTCTTTCATCTTCGCTTCGATCGCGCGGCGATGCTCCGGCCTTTCCAGATCGATGCCGGCCATCACCACGAGGAGAGCGACCTTCGTATCGTCGACTTCGGCATCACGGCAGATAGCCGGAGCTGCCGATACCTGACCAATGTGGCTCAGGAGATTCCTGGTCGTGTCCGACATACCCCACGCCGACGCGCTCCACGACACGAGCATTCCGACGAACAGGGCCGAGAGGGGCCTGAAGACACGCTGCATGACCAATCCTCCTCGGCAAAACCATACGCATCGTAGGTAGCGGACGAAAAGTCTACCATTTCCAGATCACATCGCATTCCAGAAATTACTGGATACCAGATTGACGACCAGAAATGACTGGCGTATTGTGAACCCCATCGCACCATTCGCGATGGGAGATCCACATGCAGACGCCGATCGACGAAGCCGACGTCATCGCCGATGCCGCCGCCGACCTCGGCGACCGGCTCGCGCGCTACCCGGCGCACCACGCCGAGGCCGACCGGCGCCCGCGTCTCGTCCCCCGCACCGGCGACCACATCGATCGCCGCGATCTCACCGACCGGAACGAGATCGTCCGGCGCATGGCGCGCGACATCCTCGCCGCGCGGCGCGATGGGCAGCACGGGCACCTGATCGATCTCACCGCATCGGGCTGGACGCAGG
>CALMFH010000076.1 GCA_937864925.1 uncultured Alphaproteobacteria bacterium
ATTACTCGCTCACGCTTCACGGGCCTTCGGGCGAACGGCTGGTCGGCTTCGATAATGCCCATCCGGTCGGCCGGGGCAGACGCGGCGAGCCGATGGACCATCGGCACCGCCTCCAGACCGTGAAGCCCTACGCCTACGAGGATGCGGCCACGCTGCTGGCCGACTTCTGGCAGGCGGCGGACGCGGTGTTGAAGGAACGAGGCGTAACATGGCCACATTGAAAGTCGGGATTGCCGACTACGACGAGATGAAGGCGCGCACCATGCGGATCGCCAAAGGCGAGGAAAAGCCCGCACCCGACGATCCGAAGGTGTGGTTCACATCCATGGAATCCTTCGCGCAGCTCCTTTCGAGCGGGAACCGCGAGTTGCTGCGCGTCATCGACGAGCAGTCACCCGGTTCGCTGGAGGAACTGTCGCGGATCACGGGACGGGCGAAGCCTAACCTGTCCCGAACCCTCAAGAAGATGGCGAGCTACGGCCTGATCCGTATGGACCCCGGCGAGGGCCAGAAGCTCGTCCCTAAGGTGCTGCATGACCGCGTGGAGCTGGAATTGCCGCTGATAGAACGTCGCACGGCGGAAGGAGTCCGGTCATGAATATGCAAAGTCCCCATGTTGCGCTGCGCGCCGCGCTCTACCTGCGCGTTTCCACCACGCGGCAGGCCGAGCATGACGTGTCGATCCCCGACCAGCGCAAGCAGGGCGAGGCTTATTGTGTCTCGCGCGGCTACCAGCTTGTCGAAACCTTCGTGGAAGCCGGCGCTTCGGCCACCAATGACCGCCGCCCCGAGTTCCAACGGATGATCGAGGCCGGCACGTCCAAGCCCGCGCCCTTCGATGTCGTCGTGGTCCATTCGTTCAGCCGGTTCTTCCGCGATCACTTCGAGCTGGAGTTCAACGTCAGGAAGCTCGCCAAGAACGGCGTCAAGCTGGTGTCCATCACGCAGGAGATGGGCGACGACCCCATGCACGTCATGATGCGGCAGATCATGGCGCTGTTCGACGAATACCAGTCGAAGGAGAACGGCAAGCACGTCATGCGCGCCTTGAAGGAGAACGCCCGGCAAGGCTTCTGGAACGGCTCCCTGCCGCCCATCGGCTACCGTGTCGTCGATGCCGAGCAGCGCGGCGCGAAGATGAAGAAGAAGCTGGAGATCGACCCGCTCCATGCCGACACCGTGCGGCTGATTTTCCGCCTTGCATCGGAAGGCGACGGCACGTCCGGCCCCATGGGCGTCAAGAACATCGTCAACTACCTGAACAAGCACCGCATGTTCACCCGCAGCGGCGGGCGTTGGGGCATCGGCCAGCTTCACCGTGTCCTGACCCGGCGCACCTATATCGGCGAGCATCGCTTCAATCGCCGCTCCAATAAGGGCGTGGTGAAGCCGGAGGAGGAAATCGTCACCGTCGCCGTGCCGCCGCTGATCGACCTTGAGATATTCGAGGCCGTGCAGAATCGCTTGAAGGTCAACAATCCGAAGGTGACGCCGCCGCGCGTCGTCAGCGGCCCGAACCTGCTGACCGGCATCTGCCATTGCGGCAATTGCGGAGGCGCAATGACGCTGCGCACCGGCAAGAACGGCCGGTATCGCTACTATGCTTGCTCGATTCGGGCACGGCAGGGCGACACAGGCTGCAAGGGCCGCGCGATCCCGATGGATAAGCTCGACCGCATGGTGGTGACGCATATCGAGGAAAGGCTTCTCGACCCCGAGCGGATCGAAGACGTTCTCGCCTCGCTTCTGGATCGCCGGCAGGAAGGCGTCGAGCGGCGCAGCCAGCATATTGCCGAGTTGAACCATCGCGCGGCCGAGGCCGACAACCGCCTCAAGCGCCTCTACGATGCCATTGAAGCCGGTTCGCTCGACCCGGCCGAGTCTTCCCTTGGCGAGCGCATCGCGGGCCTCACGGCGCTTCGGGATCAGGCGCGGGCCGATGCCACGCGGATCGAAGCCATGCTCGCAAGCTCTACCCACCAGCGCCTCACCGGGGCAGCCGTGCGGGAACTGGCGAGCGAAGCACGCACCCGACTGCGGCTTGGAAAGGGCGGCTATCGGCGGGAACACGTCCGGGCCTTCGCCCAACACGTCGAGGTCGCAGACGACGCGATCTACATCAAAGGAAGCAAAAACGTCCTGTTGAGGACGCTGGTAGCCGCCAAGGGAGGGAAATCGGCGGGAATCGGCGTTCCCGGTTTTGTTCCGAAGTGGCGGAGAGGGTGGGATTCGAACCCACGGTACGCGTGAACGTACAACGGTTTTCGAGACCGCCCCGATCGACCACTCCGGCACCTCTCCGCGAGAAACTCGGGTCGAACGAGCGTCGTCCCTATACACAGGGCACGAAGGGGAGGCAAGCCCCGCCGCGCGATCGTCGGCGTCGCGCCGCATCCCGATCTTCCGGCGCCCGGGCGATGCCGCCGGTGGCCGAACGGCGGCGGCGCGCTCACACCGGCCGGGGCGGACGCGCGCGGCTTTCGCGTGATGTTTCGGTGCGGGATCCTCCTCCTCGGCTGTCGAATCGGCGCCGGACGATCCGCCGGTCACCCCTCCCGGAACGGTGACCTGTTGCGGTCGGATCGATCTCGGCTACGATCACCTTTCCCTACCTCTGGGGGAGGGGTGTGCGTATACTTTTCGAGGATGTCGATATGAAGAAATCGATTATCTGTTTCGCCGGTCTTCTGTTGGCGGCGTGCAATCAGACCACGCAGCAGTCCAGCCTCGAGACCGCTGCCGTGGCGGCACCGCCGCCGGCCGAGGAGGACATGCAGAGCCGGCCGCCGATCTACGATCCGCTCGTCGACCTGCACAAGAAGTCGAAAGAGAAATACGCCAAGGATCACGCGGAATGCCGTAAGCAGGCGGAACCGCAGGAGCGCGCCGCCCGCGCCGCCATGGCCCAGCAACAGACGGGCGCGGCTCTGCAGGTCGCCGGATCGCTGGTCAGCATGATTCCGTCGAACAATTTCCGTCACGCCTCCAACGTCGCCACCACCAGCGCGGTGATGCAGGATGTCGGCGCCGGTGCCGAGGCCGCCGGAGCCGCACGGGGTGCCGGCGCCACCGCCGACTACGCCCTGGTGGTCGACACCTGCCTGATCCACCGCGGTTACAAGCTGCTGCGCTGAGGTCGGTGTCGGCCGAGCGACGGCCCCCGACATCGCCGTGCCCCGCCCGGTGGCCGCCGCCTGGCCGGCGGCACGTCCGTGTCGCGGGCCGTCGCTCCGGTGACCGTTCGAAGGCGGCCGTCGAGTCGGTGCCGGTCGCGACGATCTCCGGGGCGGTGACGGGGTCGAACGCGACGTCGCCGAGACGCCGCCCGTGGCCGCGTCTTTCGGCGACGAATCATCGGATCGTAGGGGATCGGATCGTAGGGGATCGAGCGGTCGAAGTCGGTGGGCGGAGACACTCGACGAAATGGTGCCCAGGAGAGGACTCGAACCTCCACGGCTTTCACCACTGGTACCTGAAACCAGCGCGTCTACCAATTCCGCCACCTGGGCAACGGCGGCGTGATTACGGGCTCACGGCGCGCTTGTCAATCGCCTACCTCCCCCGATCACCGCTTTCGTCGAAGGACGTCGCATGGCGGCTTCACAGGAGCCGCGCGGAGGGTTAAACAGCGGCGGATCTCCTATCGAGACGACGAGGTTACCGCGCATGTCCGCTCCCCTCACCGGTTCCGCCCAGGGTAGGCTCGTCACCGTCTTCGGCGGTTCGGGTTTCGTCGGCCGTCAGGTCGTCCGGGCGCTGGCCCGCCGCGGCTGGCGCATTCGTGCCGCGGTCCGTCGCCCCGACCTCGCCGGTCCGCTGCAGCCCTGCGGCAATCCCGGCCAGATCGCCGCCGTCCAGGCCAATGTCCGTCGTGAACACGCCTGGTCGGTCGAGCGCGCCATCGAAGGCGCTGACGCGGTGGTCAATCTCGTCGGTCTTCTCGCCCAGGGCGGCAAGCAGACCTTCACCGACGTCATGGCCGACGGCGCCAAGCTGATCGCCGAGAAGGCGAAGGCGGCCGGCCTCGACCGCATCGTCCAGGTCTCGGCGATCGGCGCCGATGCCGACGGCACCGCGGCCTACGCCCGCGCCAAGGCGGAAGGCGAAGCGGCGGTGCTCGCCACCCTGCCGAATTCGGTGATCCTGCGCCCCTCGGTGATCTTCGGACCCGACGACGGCTTCTTCAATCTTCTCGGCTTCCTCGCCTCGCTGACGCCGGTGATGCCGCTGATCGGTGGCGGAGGGACCCGCTTCCAGCCGGTCTTCGTGCGCGACGTGGCGGAAGCCGTGGCGATCGCCGTCGAGGGCGGGGTGAAACCCGGCACCTACGAACTCGGCGGACCGGAGGTGAAGACCTTCCGCGAATGCGCCGAAGCGGTGTGCACCGCCACCCATCGCCGGCGCCTGATGGTGCCGTGGCCCTTCGCGTTGGCCAAGTTCCAGGCGAAGTTCCTGCAGATGCTGCCGAATCCGCTGCTCACCGAAGATCAGGTCGAACTACTGAAGACCGACAACGTCGTGTCGGGCGCCGCCGTCGCCGAGGGCCGCACTCTCGCCGCCTTCGGCATCGAGCCGACCTCGATCGAGGCCGAGCTCGACGCCTATCTCTGGCGTTTCCGTCCGCGCGGCCAGTTCGATCGCAAACCGGCCTGAGGCGCCGGAAATCCTCCGGAGTTCCGACGAGGCCCGCGGGGCCTCGTCCCGTGACCGACGTCGCCTCACGACCGCTTGTCGGCCGTCGCACACCGGCCTATAGGGGGAAACGAGCTCCGGCGATCGCCGCTCGAGCCGCCGATGGTCCCGATGCTGACGCTCCACCACCACCCCTTCTCGAGCGCGAGCCGCTTCGTCCGACTGGTCGCCGCCGAATACGGCCTCTCCCTCGATCTCGTGGTGGAAAAGCCATGGGAACGGCGGCGCGAATTCCTGATGCTCAACCCGGCCGGCACCCTGCCGGTTCTGGTGGAGAACGACGGCCCGGCGATCTGCGGCGCCGCGGTGATCATGGAATATCTCGACGAGACCCGCGGCTACGCCATGGCCGATCGGCGTCTCATGCCCGCCCATGCCGAGACCCGTGCCGAGGTGCGTCGTCTCGTCGACTGGTTCCTCGGCAAGTTCGACGCCGAGGTGGTCGGCTACCTCGTCCACGAGAAGATCTTCAAGCTGGAGATCCCGCGCGACAAGGGCGGCGGTGAACCCGATTCGGCGGTGCTGCGCGCCGCCCGCGCCAACCTCCGCCATCACCTGAAGTACGTCGGCTGGCTCACCGCCACCCGCGACTGGCTCGCCGGCGGCCGTCTCTCCTTCGCCGACCTCGCCGCCGCCGCGGCGCTTTCGGCGGTCGACTACCTCGGCGAGGTGCCGTGGGAGGCCGACGACACCTCCAAGGCCTGGTACGGGCTGATCAAGTCGCGACCCTCCTTCCGCCCGCTGCTCGCCGACCGGATCCTGGCGATCCCGCCGGCCGCCACCTACGCCGATCTCGATTTCTGAGCGGCCCGCCCATGACCGATACATCGAACCGCCCCTTCGTCGTCGCCATCGACGGTCCCGCAGCGGCCGGCAAGGGCACGCTCGCCCAGGCGCTCGCCGAACGGCTCGGCCTGCCGCATCTCGACACCGGGCTGCTCTATCGCGCCATCGGCAAGTTGATGGCGGTCCGCGGCTTCGATCTCGACGATGCCGAACTCGCCGGCGAATTCGCCCGCAACCTCGCACCCGAAGACCTGAGGCGCGACGACCTGCGCGGCCGTGAGGCCGGCGAACTGGCCTCGCGCGTCGCCGTCCACCCCGAGGTGCGCGCCGCGCTCGTCGACTTCCAGCGGACCTTCGCCGCCCGCGCCCCCGGTGCCGTCCTCGACGGCCGCGACATCGGCACGGTGATCTGCCCCGACGCCGACGTGAAGATCTACGTCACCGCCTCCGCCGAGGTCCGCGCCCGCCGACGCACCGACGAACTTCTCGCCAAGGGTCGTGACGTCGACTACGCCCGCATCCTCGAGGAGACGCGCGACCGCGACCACCGCGACGCCAATCGCGCCGTGGCGCCGCTCCGGCCGGCCGACGATGCGGTGGTGCTCGACACCTCCGATCTCGACCGCGACGCCGCGCTCGCCGCCGCCCTCGCCATCGTCGCCGCGAAACGCGCCGCGCGGGGCTGATTTCCGCCGTCTTCCGCTTGCCGGACGGCGAGGCTTCCGCTATGGAACGCCGTTCGCGTCGGACCCGCCCCGCCAGGGGTGTCCCGCGCGCACGAATCCGGTTTCGATCGTCGTCTGCCGGCGCCGGCCCGTGGAACCTCCACGGCAGGTCCCCGCCCATCGGGGATCCGGACATGATCGAGCCGCCCATCGACACCAACCCGCCGGCGCGAGCCGAACTTCGGCACCAGGAGTTTCAATGTCTCAGATGAACCCCACCCGCGACGAGTTCGCGGCCCTCCTCGAGGAATCCCTCGAGCAGTCGAACCTCTACGAAGGTTCCGTCGTCAAGGGCAAGATCGTCGCGATCGAGAAGGACCTCGCGGTCATCGACGTCGGCCTCAAGGTCGAAGGTCGCGTCGCGCTCAAGGAATTCGGCGCCCAGGGCCGTGACGGCGGTCTCAAGGTCGGCGACGAGGTCGAGGTCTATCTCGACCGCGTCGAGAACGCCCTCGGCGAAGCGGTCATCAGCCGCGAGAAAGCGCGCCGCGAGGAGAGCTGGACCCGTCTCGAGGAGGCCTTCGCCAAGAACGAGAAGGTCACCGGCCTCATCTTCAACCAGGTCAAGGGTGGCTTCACCGTCGACCTCGACGGCGCCGTGGCGTTCCTGCCGCGCTCGCAGGTCGACATCCGCCCGGTGCGCGACGTCGGCCCGCTGATGCACGTTCCGCAGCCCTTCCAGATCCTCAAGATGGACAAGCGCCGCGGCAACATCGTCGTGTCGCGCCGCACCGTCCTGGAAGAGACCCGCGCGGAGCAGCGTTCGGAGCTGGTGCAGAGCCTGCAGGAAGGCCAGATCGTCGACGGCGTGGTCAAGAACATCACCGATTACGGTGCGTTCGTCGACCTCGGCGGCATCGACGGCCTGCTGCATGTCACCGACATCGCCTGGCGCCGTATCAACCACCCGTCCGAGGTGCTGACGATCGGTCAGACCGTCAAGGTCCAGATCATCCGCGTCAATCCGGACACCCACCGCATCTCGCTCGGCATGAAGCAGCTCGAGGCGGATCCGTGGGACGGCATCGTCGCCAAGTATCCGGTCAACGCCAAGTTCGCCGGTCGCGTGACCAACATCACCGACTACGGCGCCTTCGTCGAGCTGGAGCCGGGCATCGAAGGCCTGATCCACGTCTCCGAGATGAGCTGGACCAAGAAGAACGTCCATCCGGGCAAGATCGTCTCCACCTCTCAGGAGGTCGAGGTGATGGTGCTCGAGGTCGATCCGGTCAAGCGCCGCATCTCGCTCGGCCTGAAGCAGACGCTGGCCAACCCCTGGGAGACCTTCGTCGAGAAGTATCCGCCGGGCACCGTGGTCGAGGGCGAAGTCAAGAACAAGACCGAGTTCGGTCTGTTCGTCGGCCTCGATGGCGACGTCGACGGCATGGTCCACCTCTCCGACCTCGACTGGAACCGTCCGGGCG
>CALMFH010000077.1 GCA_937864925.1 uncultured Alphaproteobacteria bacterium
GGCGACGTCGACGGCATGGTCCACCTCTCCGACCTCGACTGGAACCGTCCGGGCGAGCAGGTCATCGAGGAGTTCCGTCGCGGCGACAAGATCAAGGCCGTGGTCCTCGACGTCGACGTCGACAAGGAGCGCATCTCGCTCGGCGTCAAGCAGCTCGCCGGTGACCCCTTCGAGAAGGCCGGCGACATCCGTCGCGGTGCCATCGTCACCTGCGAAGTGACCGAGGTGAAGGATTCGGGTCTCGACGTGAAGATCGTCGACACCGAGTTCACCACCTTCATCAAGCGCTCGGAGCTCGCGCGTGAGCGTGGCGACCAGCGCCCGGACCGCTTCGCCGTCGGCGAGCGCCTCGACGCCCGCGTCATCCAGTTCGACCGCAAGACCCGCAAGGTCTCGGTGTCGATCAAGGCGCTGGAAGTGGCCGAGGAGAAGGAGGCGATCGCCCAGTTCGGTTCGTCCGACTCGGGTGCCTCGCTCGGCGACATCCTCGGTGCGGCGCTGCGCGCCCGTTCCGAAGACAAGTGATGCTCGGCTCATGAGATTCGGCCTTGTCCGAATTTCATGAGCAACTCGGCCTGACCGGCCGACGCCCCGTTCGGGCTTGCCTTCGCGCATGACGTATCGACGAAGTCGACACCTCATGCGCTCGGTAGGATCGGAGCCGGGTTTCGCGGGTCTCCACCCCATCGACGAGACCCGCGCCGGGCGACCGGCGCGGGTCTTTCGCGTTCCGCATCGCTGCCGGTCGGTCGACACGACCGGTTTCCGCGTGATGTTCGCGTGAAGGGACTGGACGCCGAGATTGGTTCGTCGCCTAATATCGAAGGTCGTACGTCTTTCGTCGCTTGCGCCGTCGCGCATGTCGGTCGTCGACCTTCCGGACGGGCCGAACCGAAGGAGGGCATCGGTGTCCACGACACTGCTCATCCTCGATCTCGCCGGCGCCGTGGCGCTGCTCCTGTGGGGTCTGCACATGGTGCGGACCGGCATCCAGCGCGCCTTCGGCTCGGACCTCCGGCGTCTGCTCGGCCGTCTGGTCGGAGACCGAATGCGCGCCGCGACCGCCGGCCTCCTCGTCACCGCCGTGCTGCAGTCCTCGACCGCCACCGGCCTGATGGTCGCCTCGCTCGCCGCCGACCGCCTGATCGCCACCGTTCCCGCCCTCGCCGTCATGCTCGGCGCCAATCTCGGTACCACCCTGATCGTCCAGGTGCTGGCCTTCGACGTCGGCCACGTCGCGCCGCTCGCCGTGCTCGTCGGCGTGGTGATGTTCCGCACCGGCGGCGTCACCCGCAGCCGCGATCTCGGTCGCGTCGCCATCGGCCTCGGCCTGATGCTCTTCGCGCTCGGCCGCCTCGTCGCGGTGGTGGCGCCGCATCAGCAGGATCCGACCCTGCGTAGCGCCATCGCCGCCATCGCCGGCGATCCGGTGGTGGCGCTGCTGGTCGCCGGTTTCGCCACCTGGCTCGCCCATTCGAGCGTCGCCACGGTGCTCCTGGTGATGTCCTTCGCCGCGCAGGGCGTGATCGGCATGGAGGGAGCGATCGCCCTGGTGCTCGGCGCCAATCTCGGGACCTCTCTCAATCCGGTGATCGAGGGCCTGCGCGATCCGGCCGGCCGCCGCGTCGCCTTCGGCAATCTCCTGATCCGCGGCCTCGGGGCGCTGGCGGTGCTGGCGAGCCTCTCCGTCGTCGCGGCGACCGCGGTGCGCCTCTTCGGCGACGGTGCCCATGCCGTCGCCGTCGTCCACACCGCCTTCAACCTCGCGGTGATGGCGATCGCCCTGCCGCTGCTCGCCCCGATCGCGAAATTGCTCGATGGCTGGTTCCCGGATCGCGTCGAGCCGAGTGATCCGTCGCGCCCGGTCTATCTCGACCCGGCGGCGACCGAGACCCCGGCGCTGGCGATCGGCCATGCCGCCCGCGAAGCGCTGCGCATGGCCGATCTCCTCCAGGCGATGGTCGGTGCCATGCGCACCGCCCTCGACGATCGTGACCGCAAGCGCATCGCCGAGGCGATCGAGCTCGATGACAGCCTCGACCGGCTGAACGGCGCGGTGAAGACCTATCTGTCGCGTCTCGACCCGGAGGGGCTCGACGCTGGTGACGAGGCACGGCTTTCCGCCGTCCTCACCTTCGTCATCAACCTCGAGCACGCCGGCGACATTCTGCAGCGCGACGTCGCCGCCAGCATCGGCAAGTACGTCGAACGCGGCTTCGCCTTCTCGCCTTCGGGGGCGAGCGAGATCCGCACCGTGTTCGACCGGGTCGCCGCCAACCTGCGCGCCGCCGCCTCGATCCTGGTCACCGAGAACCTGGCCGCCGCCCGCCTGCTCGCCGCCGAGAAGCAGACCTTCCGCACCATCGAGACCCGCGTCCTCGCCGAGCACTTCTCCCTGCTGCGCGAGACCCCGAACGGCGCCCGCGACGGCAGCGCCCTGCACCTCGATCTGATCCGCGATCTGAAGCGCATCAACGATCACCTCGTCGCCGGCGCCGCCTATCCGGTGCTGGAGCGCGGCGGCGATCTGATGACCACCCGCTTGCGCGAAGCCGGTGCGGCGCCGTCGGCGGGCGGCTGAGCGGTGTGCGCCGGCACGGGTCGGCTTGCGATACCCCCTTCGCGCTGATACCCCTCGGGTGTTCACGCCGAGGATGCTCCGATGCTCGATCCCGATGTCGTCGCCGATCGCCGCCGCCTGAAGCGCAAGCTCGGGATCTGGCGCGCCCTCGCCTTCGTCCTGGCGGTGGTGGCGCTCCTCGCCGTCGTCGCCCGGCTCGGCGGCGTCGGCGATCTCGTCGACAAGTCGCGACCGCACATCGCCCGCCTCACCGTCCAGGGCCTGATGCTGCCGGATCGCAAGCTGCTCGAGACCGTCGACAAACTGGTGAAGGCCGATGCGGTGAAGGGCGTGATCGTCTCGATCGACAGCCCCGGTGGCTCGACCGCCGCCGGCGAGGGTCTCTACACGGCGCTGCGCAAACTCGCCGAGAAGAAGCCGACTGTCGCCCATGTCGGGTCGCTCGCCGCCTCCGCCGGCTACCTCACCGCCATCGGCACCGATCACATCGTCGCCCGCCGCACCGCGCTGACCGGCTCGATCGGCGTCCTGGTGCAGTGGGGCGACGTGTCGAAGCTGATGGAGACGGTCGGGGTGAAGCTCGAGGAGGTGAAGTCGACGCCGCTCAAGGCCGAGCCGACGCCGTTCAAGCCGACCTCGCCGGAAGCCCGCGCCATGCTCGACAAGGTGGTCAAGGACACCTACGCCTGGTTCGTCGGCCTCGTCGTCGAGCGTCGCGGTCTACCGGCCGACAAGGCGAAGGAGCTCGCCGACGGCCGCATCCTCACCGGCGCCCAGGCGCTGGAGGCCAAGCTGATCGACGAGATCGGCGAGGAGAGCGCCGCCGTCACCTGGCTCGAGAGCAAGGGCGTCGACAAGGACCTGACCATCCGCGACTGGAAAGTGGAGAAGAAGCTCGGCGACTGGACGTTCGCCGAATCGCTCGCCGCGGCGATCGTCCGCGGCACGGTGTCCGCCCTCGGGCTGGAATCGGAGGTCGAGACCATCCGCTCGCTTGACGGACTGCAGTCGCGCTGGCACCTTGGAGCGGGCGAAAATCCGAGCAATTCCGGGGGGATCGGTCGATGATCAAGTCCGAGCTGGTGACCAGATTGGCCGAGCGCAACCCGCATCTCTATCAGCGCGACGTCGAGCACATCGTCAATGCGGTGCTCGACGAGATCACCGCGGCGCTGACCCGCGGCGACCGCGTCGAGCTGCGTGGCTTCGGTGCCTTCTCGGTGAAGAACCGGCCGGCGCGCACCGGCCGCAATCCGCGCACCGGTCAGAAGGTCGCCGTCACCGAGAAATACGTGCCGTTCTTCAAGACCGGCAAGGAGATGCGCGAGCGTCTCAACGACGGGGTCGATCTCGGCGACTGACGTCGCCGGCCGCCGACGCGAGGAGAATGATCCGGTGTTGTCCCGCCTCCTGACTTGGCTCGTGGCGGTGCCTTTCGGCGCCGCGCTCGTCGCTCTCTCCGTCACCAATCGTAAGCCGGTGACCGTGGTGCTCGATCCCTTCCGCCCGGAAGATCCGGCCTATGCCGTCGACCTGCCGCTCTTCACCCTGGTGCTCGGCGCCATGGTCTTCGGCGTCCTCCTCGGTGGTTTCACCGTGTGGTGGCACCAGCGCGTCCATCGTCGTGCCGCGCGTCTCGGCCGCCGTGAGGCCTCCCGTCTCGCCGACGAGCGCGACCGCCTCGCCGCCGACCTCGCCGCCCGCACCGAGATGCAGCCGGCGCCCGCCGGCCTCGCCGCCCTGCCGGTCCCCGGCGGACCGCGCCGCGCCGCCTGATCGCCTGCGCCGGCGCCCCGCACGGTCGTCCGGCCGGGCGCCACGCGTCGTTCCACCTTCTCGGTGACCGCCCATGCGCACCATCGACGCCGCCGCCATCGACCGTGTCCTCACCCGCGCCGACATGGTCGCGGCGCGGCGCGGCGGGGTT
>CALMFH010000078.1 GCA_937864925.1 uncultured Alphaproteobacteria bacterium
CATGGCGAAGCCGACGACGACGATCTTCACCACCCCCTTCAGCCCCTGCACCGCACCTTCGACCGAGAAGATGCGCTTGAAACCGGCCACCGGCGAGATCTTGGAGAATTTCGGAATCAGCGGCTCGAAGGTGAAGAGCAGGCGATGTTGGATCGCCGAGCCGGCGATGCCGGCGGCGAGGAACAAGAGCGCCGGCAGCACCAGCACACCGCCGACGATCAGACCGACCCGGAGATAGATGTCGCCGAGCGAGCGCGCGTCGAGGACGACGTCGCCGGCGTGATCGAAGAACAGCGCCAGCGACTTCGCCAGATCGCGCGACAGGCCGGGTGTGAGGAAGGCGACGAACACCGTCGCGGCGGAGAGCACGAAGAAGGTCGAGAGCTCCTGGCTCTTGACCACGTCGCCGCGCTTGATCGCCTCGTCGATCTTCTTCGGCGTCGGATCTTCCGTCTTGTCGTCGTCGTCCCGATCCTCGGCCATGGTTCACCCCGCCAGGAGACGGGTGAACCCGTCGCGCACATGGTCGAGGTACCAGGCCATCATCGTCGCCAGCACCAGTCCGAACAGAACCAGCCCGACGCCGATCGACAGCGGCATGGCGACGAAGAAGATCTGGAACTGCGGCATCATCTTCTGCAGCATGCCGAGCCCGAGGTTGAAGATCAGGCCGAAGGCGAGGAAGGGCGCCGAGATCTGCAGCCCCACCCGGAAGCTCTCGCCGACGAACTTCACCGTGGTTTCGGCGAAATCGCCGGTCGGCACCCACTGCCCGGGCGGGAACAGCGAGAAGCTCGACGACACCGCCGAGATCGCCGGCACGTGCAGGTCGGTGACGAAGATCAGCGTCACCGCCATCAGCGACAGGAAGTTGCCGAAGATCACCCCCTGTTGGCCCTGGGTCGGATCGACCGTCATGGCGAAGCCGAGGCCGAGCTGGTTGGCGATGGTGGTACCGGCCACCTGCGCCGCGGCGAGCACCAGCCGGCTCGCCATACCGATGAAGAGCCCGATGGCGATCTCGCCGCCGAGGAGCATCGCCAGCCGCGCCGTGTCGCGCGCCAGACCCGCCGGATAGAGCGGCGCGGCCAGCGGCTGCAGAAGGAGGGTGAGGAAGAGCGCGATCCCCAATCGGATACGCGGCGCGACCGCCGTCTCGCCGATACCCGGCATCAGCATGAGGATGGCGCCGACCCGGGCGAAGGCCAGCATGTAGAGCACCGCCACTTCGGGCAGGAGCCGGATCGTCATGGCCCCTCCTCACCCGCCGGCGGCGATGCGCGCCATGATCCGCGACATGTAGGAGGCCATCGCCGCGCCCATGAAGGGGAAGGCGAGGAGCATGGTGGCGAAGATGGCGAGGATCTTCGGCACGTAGACGAGGGTGGCTTCCTGCACCTGGGTGACCGCCTGGAGGAGGCCGACGACGACACCGACCACCAGCCCGACGACCATCACCGGCCCGGCCACCAGGACCAGGGTGAAGATGCCGTCGCGGGCGATGTCGATCACGTCGGCGCCGGTCACCGGCCGTCCCTTTCACCCGACGCCACCTCCGAGCTCCGCTCAGATCGGCATCTTCATGATGTCCTCGTAGGCCGCGATCACCTTGTCGCGCAGCGTCACCATCGTCTCGAAGGCGGCCTGCGTCTCGGCCACCGCCGTCACCACGTCGACCACGTCGGCCTTGCCGTTGGCGTAGGCCAGCGAGCGGTTCTCGGCGTTCCGTCCCTGATCGATCACGTCGCCGATTGCCGAGCGCACCATCTGACCGAAGTCCGGTCGCGCGGTCTCGGCAATCTGACGCGCTTCGGGTCGATTCGCGAGCCCCTGGGCGACGCGATAGGCATTGGCGGCGACGGCAGCGGTGGACATGGGCTTCCTCCGAGGCGGAAGGAGGACGGATGGCCGGGCGCGTGAGCACCTTCGGCCGACCCCGTCACGCCTTCAGGATGTCGAGGGTCTTGAGGATCATCCGCCGGGTGGCGGTGACGATGTTGAGATTGGCTTCGTAGGAGCGCTGTGCTTCACGCATGTCGACCGACTCGATCAACGGCTCGACATTGGGATACTTGACGTAGCCGTTGGCGTCGGCGGCCGGATGACCGGGCTCGTAGCGCGCCTTGAAGTCGCTCTTGTCACGCTCGACCTTGCCGAGACCGACGGTACGCGCCCCCAGTTCCTTGTCGAAGGTGGAGGTGAACGTCGGCACCTTGCGGCGATAGGGATCGCCGTCGGCCGTGCGTGCGGTGGAATCGGCGTTGGCGATGTTCTCGGCGATGACACGCATCCGCCCGGACTGCGCCTTGAGGCCGGAGGCGGCGATCTTCAGCGACTGGTCGAATTCCATGGCCATGGCCGATCTCCTTCCGGGCTGCCGGAACCTGCGTCACTTGCGCCCGAGCGCGGTGCGGATCAGCGCCATCGACTGCTGATAGAGCGAGGCGGCGGTCTGGTAGTCGAGTTGGTTCTCCGCCGACTTGGTCATCTCTTCTTCGATGTCGACGGCATTGCCGTTGGGCGTGACCTCGAAGCGTGGTGTCGCGTCCGACTTGAAGCCGCGGCTGCCGCCGAGGCCGGCGGAATGCCCGGGCTGTGTCACCGCCAACGACACCGCCGCGACCCGCGCCCCGCGCAGACCGCCGCGACCGTCGGCGGCGATCCCGGCGGCGGCGGGCAGGTCGGGACGCTTCAGATCCTTGCCGCGGTAGCGCGGCGTGTCGGCGTTGGCGACGTTCTCGGCGATGACGCGCTGGCGCGCCTGATGCCATTGCATCTTGGTCCGGAGCGCATCCACCAGTTTCAGATCGCCGATCGCCATCGAATCCCCCTCGCCACACACGAAGTCGCGGCTGCTCGGCAGGATTTTCCCGGCTCGTGGTTAACGAGTGGTTAATCACCATCCCGCGACGGGACGAGGGCGATCAAATCGGTGTCGAGGCTCGCCTTTTCCGTGAAGTTTCGGTAAACGGCGACAGGCTCGACCGGCAATTTTCGCCGATCTTGTTTAACATCTGGGCGCGGAGGCAGATTCGCGCGGACCTCGGCGATCGAGACCGAGCGTGGCGCCCGCAGGCGGAGAGCGACGGATGAACGCGTTTCGGGATTGGCTGAACACCCAGTTCGGGTCGGACGGAGGCCGTGCCGTCCAGATGATCCTGGCGTTGGTCGTCGTCGTCCTTCTGCTGGTCGTGCTCGCCTGGGTGTTCCGCCGCTTGTCCGGCCGGATGCACATCGGCGGGCGCGGGCAACGCCTGTCGGTGGTCGATGCCGCGCCGGTCGACGGCCGCCGCCGCCTGCTGCTGCTGCGCCGCGACGACGTCGAACATCTGGTGATGATCGGTGGCCCGAACGACCTCCTGGACGAGAGCCGTATCCTCAACGGCCCGCCGACCGTCGCCGCCACCCCGCCGGACGAGGCGCCCGTCGCGGCCCGCGGGCGCGCTGCCGGGCGTCCACCCGGCCCGGGAAAGTGGGCGATCTGAAGTTCGAGTCGTCATGAAGCCTTCCACGTGTCACGGGTTCGACACCCGCGAATCGGTTGCGTTCCCGCAGCTACTCCCGGCACCGTGGCCCCGGTCGTCGCTTCGACCCGACGCCCGCCGGACGCTCGTCCCGGCCGGCGCGAGTCGCCGCAGGAAGCCGGAAATGATAGCAAACGCCGGCGACCGTCCCGCGGCAGCGGGCCGGCGCCGCCAATCCCTGTCGTAGCAATCGGACACAATCAGGACTAAAATGGTCCCCGATTGGTTCCCCG
>CALMFH010000079.1 GCA_937864925.1 uncultured Alphaproteobacteria bacterium
TGATCGTGCACGGGCGCTACGACATGTGCACGCCGATGCTCAACGCCTGGGATCTGAAGAAGGTCTGGCCGGAGGCGGACCTCCGGATCGTCGACGACGGCGGCCATGCGGTGACGGAGCCGGGGCTGGTGCACGAGATGATCGCCGCCACCGAGCGCTTCAAGCATCGGCCGGCGTGAGACGCGGTTTCGGTGGGCGGGGCGGCCTCAGGTGCCGAGGTAGTGCAGCGTCAGCGAGCGACGGTGACCGGTGTCGCGGTGCTCCATGACGTAGACCGCCTGCCAGGTGCCGAGGTCCATACGACCGCCGATCACCGGGACCGCCAGCGAAACCCCGGTCAACGTCGTCTTGATGTGGGCCGGCATGTCGTCGTCGCCCTCGAGGTCGTGGCGCCAGGGGTGGCCGCGCGGCGCGAGCCGGTCGAGGGCGTCGACGAGATCGGGGAGCACCTCCGGCGAGGCGTTCTCCTGGATGGTCAGCGACGCCGAGGTGTGGCGCAGGAACAGGGTGAGAAGCCCGTCGTCGGCGGCGATCGACGCGAGCCAGCGGTCGACCGCCGCGGTCACGTCGGTGAGGCCACGCGGTCGCGTCGAGACGTCCAGACGGGTCGTCGATTGGTGCAGCGGGGCGGCGGCGGGCCGGGTCACCTGGGTCATCGGGGCGCTCGCGTCGGCGGAAGGGAGGCTTGGTCCTTCCTATACCGATCGGCGCGCCGTCGCGACCGGGTACCGATCGGCGCGCCGTCGCGACCGGGTACCGATCGGGGTGACCGGGCGCCGCCACCGTGTCGCCGCATTGACCGGCCACCACCCACGGCACGAATTCCCCGGCCCGAATTCGCCTCTTCCGCACCGCTCCCATTGAACCGGACGGAAGGGAGCGATATGAGGGGGCCGGTTCCGACGAATGCTCCTTGTCCACAACGGGAACGACGATGACCGTCACTGCCGCGAAGTCCATCGCCAAGATCGCCCGCTCGCCGTTCGCCGCGGCGCTCGTCGCCTTCGCCGCCGTCACGGCCGGCGGTCTTCCCGCTTCGGCCCAGCCGGCGGCGACGGCCGACGAATGGGTGAAGATCTGCCGCACCGACGAGAAGCAGAAGAAGGAAATCTGCAAGACCGCCTACGATCTGAGGACCTCCGGCGGTCAGTTCCTCGCCTCGATCGCGGTGGTCGAAGCCACCGGCGAGGCACGTAAGTTCATCGACCTGATCATGCCGACCGGGCTGCTGCTGCAACCGGGTGTCAAGGTTCAGGTGGATCAGAACAAGGCGGAAGAGGGCAAGTACGGCATGTGCGCCTCCGACGGCTGCATCGCACAGCTCGTCGCCTCCGAAGCGCTGGTCGGGCAGATGAAGAAGGGCGGCAAGCTCACCGTCACCGCTCAGAACCAGTCGGACACACCGGTGGAGTTCGACTTCCCGCTCGCCAGCTTCAAGGCCGCCAACGAAGGCAAGCCGATGGACGATGCCGCGCTGAAGAAGCGTGAGGACGCGATCGCGGCGGAGAACGCCCAGAAGCAGAAGAGCATCGAGGATCAGCTTCGCGCCCAGCAGCGCAAGGCGCTGGAACAGCCCTGATCGATCTGCGCCACACCGTCCGAACCGAAACGGAAGCGGCGCGGTCGGACGATCGAACGGGCCCCTCGCGGGGCCCGTCGTCGTTTCGGGTCGAAGCGGTGGCGGTTCAGGCGACGACGGCCCGTTTCAGGTCGGCGATCTCCCTGGCGATCGCCGCCAGCGACAGATCGATCTCGCGCCGTTGTTCCTCCAGAATCGCGGCTCGAGCCTCGATCCGGTCGAGGAGCGCTTCCGGGGTCTTCACCTCCGCCGAGCCTTCGATCAGCTCGCGGATCTCGATCAGGCTGAAGCCGAGGCGCTTGAGGCGCAGGATGGTCCGCAGGCGACGCACGTCCGCGGCCTCGTAGACGCGGGAGCCGCCGCGCCGGGCCGGCAGGAGCAGGCCCTTGCCTTCGTAGAAACGCAACGCCCGCAGGGTCACGTCGCATTCGCGGGCCAGTTCGCCGATGGTCCAGGTCCGAGAGTTCGCCGCCGCCGGCGTGGCGAGGAGAGAAGCGAGGCTCTCGCGGATCTCGCCGGTCGCACCGGCGGGATCGAGGGATCTGTATTCGGGTTTCATCACACCTTCCGTCGATCTGTCTCGATGAACAGAACCGTCCGTCGTCTCCCCCGCAGGATGGTTCGAAGCTGCCCTACCTAGTCGTATATCTTCGTAGGTCAATACCCCGAAGACGAGAAAAACACGCCGTGTGCGCAAGTCCGCCATGCATCTGGCGCCATACTGAAATTACTCCTGAGATGGCCGATCAATTCCAGGCTACATTCGAATGGTTCCAAGAAATATTTCGATTTTCGAACGAATGATGACGCCGGATCGCCGATCACGGGTCGCTCACGGTTACCGGGTTCCTACATCGGTCGGCCGATTTTAACCGCTTGTTTACCCTGTTCGAAAAATCTGTGTCCGCAGCATCGGCCGGACTCCGTCGCGAGTCGGGCGGCGGGCTCCGTCGTGGAGCACCGGCGTCTTCCCGGCCGAAGTGGAAGACCGGACACGGGTACCGGCGGAGGATCGAGATGTCTTGGGGCGGCCGGGGACGCGATGACGAGACGCGAGAGCGCATGATCGACGCCGCGAGGCGGTCGGGCATGTCGGTCAGCGAACTCGTCCAAGCGCTGGCGGAGGGGTCGCCGGCCACCGGCGGACGTGACCGGGGGACGCGCCGCGACCGTCGCAACCGCGGAGAGGATCTCGACCGGCGGGACGATCGAGCGGACATCGACGCCCAGCTCGACGTGCTCGCCGATCGCTTGCGTGATCTTTCGGCCGGGGGGGAAGTGCCGGCGCGCCCCCGAGCCCGTTCCCGCGACCTCGCATCCGAATCGACGCTGGAGGACATCGCCGCGGCCGTCGATCGCCTGAGCCGTCAGATCCCGGAACCCGCCGCGAAGCGTCCCGCCAGACCGCGGCCGCAGACCGACGTCACCGCGGTTCTCGCCGCGCTCGACGGTCTCGATCGCCGGGTCAAGGCGATGAGCGAGGACCGCGCCACCGCACCGCGCCGCGAACGGGTCGCCGTCGGGGATCTCGACCGGGCGATCAGCGAGATCTCCCAGCGTCAGAGCGTTCTCGAGCGTGAGAAGCGCCCGCGCCGGAGTGCGGCGGCGGACATGGAGCGCCACTTCCGCGACCTCTCCGACAAGATCGAACAACTGCGCGCCCGCGACGATCGCAATTCGCCGGAAGCCCTGATCGAAGAGATCCGATCGCTGCGCCATTTCGTCGAACAGCGGGCCGGTGTCGACATCGGCGACGAGATCCGCAAGCTCACCTCCCGCATCGACGCGATGGCGACCCAGGACCCGTCGGGCCGCTCGCTCGAGCCGCTGATGACGGAGATGAGCCGGCTGCGGGACGTGGTGCTGCAGTCCGACGTGGAAGGCTCGTTGAAGAGCCTCGAGGCGGGTTACGGCCACATCGTCGATCGACTCGACGAGTTGAAGCGCGGACTGGCCAGCCCGCGCGTCGGCGCGTCGGTCGATGCCGAGATCTCCGAGATCCACAACCTGCTGCGGGCCGTGCCGCAGGTGTCGCAGTTCTCCTCGATCGAGCAGTCGCTGCGCGACCTCGCCGACAAGATCGCGCGCCCCGCCCGCGAGGACGACGTCGCCGAACTCTCTCGCCTCGGGGCGCGGATCGGCGAACTCAAGTCGCAGATCGATCGGGTCGATCCGTCGGTCCTGGTCAAGGCGCTCGATCAGCGCCTCAAGGTCGTCACCGACAAGCTCGAGACCATCGAGAAGGCGGCGCGAGGACCGGTCAGCTCCGACCATGTCGCCACGCTCGTCGACGAACTGCGCGCGGTCGCCGCCGGCAGCGGTACCGGCCGGGAACTGCAGGCGCTCGAGGCTCGGCTCGCCGAACTCTCCGAGCGCATCGCCGATCTCGACCGCCGGCGCCCCTCCTTCGACGACACCGACCGGCTGCACGACCGCATCGCCGAGATCGCCGGCAAGCTCGACCGCATCGCCGTGCCGGTCACCGATCGGCGCACCGTCGATGCGCTCGAGGCGACGATCTCGCGGCTCGACGAGGTGATGTCGCGCCAGCGCGCGCCGGTGCCGGCGGCCATGGTCGACGGCCGCGTCGCCGCCCTGATCGAGCGGCTCGACCGCGGCGAGGTCGGTCCGGTGTCGGCCGACATCGACGCGCTCGGCCGGCAGATCGCCGAGATGCGGCGCGAACTCGCCGCGACGCGCCCGAGTGGCGACCTCGAAGCGGAGATGCGCAAACTCGCCGAACGGCTGGATCGGTCGGTGCGTCACGAACCGGACGACGAGGCCCTCGGCCAGATCGAGGAACAACTGGCGCGGATCTCGCGCCAACTCGAGACGACCGATACGCGGTTCGGCAGCCTCGCCGACATCGACGCGACCATTCGCCGCCTCGGCGATCGCATCGACGACCAGCAGGTCGCGGCTCTGGCGGCGGCGCGCGAAGCGGCGCGCGAGATGGTGCGCGAACTCGGCCAATCGCGGGGTGACACGATCGGTGAGGACGTCCTGCGATCGTTGCAGGAGGATCTCCGGTCGCTGCGCAGCGCGGCACGCGACAGCGAGACCCGCACCACCGACACGCTGATCTCGTTGCACGACGCCCTCACGGGGATCGTCGGCCGTCTGACCGCGATCGAGAAGATCGCTCAGGGCTCGGCCCGGTCGGCGGCCGGGCGTCCGGCCACCACCGAGCCTCCGGCGGCGATGGTGCGACCGGCGGAGGCCGTCGCACCGACGACGCCCGCAGCCGCGCCTCCGCCTCCCGCCGCCGCTCCGGCGGTGACACCGGCTCAGCCGGCGCCCGGTGGGGTCGCTTCGGCGATCAGCCGGGCGCGCGAGGCGCTCGCCTCGGCCTCGGCGGAGGACACTCGCCCGCTCGAGCCCGGTTCCGGCAAGCCGGCGCCGCGCACCGCGACGGTGACGCCGCCGACGGCGTCGATGAAACCCGCCGCCATTCCGCAACCCGAACCGAGGCCGATCGCCGGCGGCGAACCGACCTCGGCGGCGGCCCGCAAGGCCGAATTCATCGCCGCGGCTCGCCGCGCCGCCCAGGCGGCGGCCGGAGCCACCGAGGCGCCGGTCACCGCCCGTCCCGAGGATCGTGCCGCAGCTCCGGCCGGCGGCGAGGCCGAGGCGTCGAGCGGCAGCGCGTTGTCGCGAATCGGTCAGGTGCTGAAGAACCGTCGGCGGCCGTTGGTGCTCGCCACCGGCGCGCTGGTGTTGGCGGTGCTGACGCTGCGCCTCATCCCCGGCGGTGGCGAGAGCTCGATCCAGGAGACGGCCGAGGCACCGAAGGCCACGGCGCGTCAGATGGACGAGCCCAAGGCCGCGACGAAGACCACCACCGAACGGCTGCCCGGCGAACGGACGACGACGAGCGACGCGGCCTCCACCGCGCCGTCGAGCCTCACCGCGGCGGCGCCGACGGTGACGTCCGACGCGGCGCCGGCCGCTCAGCCGGCGATCAACGCCCCGGCGCCGGCCGTATCGAACGAGAAGCCGCAGGCCGCGGCGCCGAGCGCTTCCGCCCCATCGCTGCTCTCCGATCAGCCGGCCCAGCGCACCTCGTCCCTCAGCCGGCCGGTCCCGGACTCCTCGTTGCTCGATGCCCCCGCGACCACCGGATCGATCGGCGCCGATACGACGCCGGCGCCGGAGACCACCCTGTTGCCGACCAAGATCGGCTCCGAGAAGCTGCGCCGCGCCGCCATGGCGGGCGATCCGCGCGCCGCTTTCGAGGTCGGTATGCGCTATGCCGAGGGCCGCGGCGTCGCCGCCGATTCCAAGGCAGCGGCCGATTGGTACGCCAAGGCGGCCGAGAAAGGTCTGGCGCCGGCGCAGTACCGCTGGGCGGTGGCGCTGGAGAAAGGCATCGGCGTTCCGCGCGACAGCGAGAAGGCCAAGCGCTGGTACACCACCGCGGCGGAAGCCGGCAACGTCCGCGCCATGCACAATCTCGGCGTGCTCCATGCCGGCGCCCGCGACATCGCCACGGCGTTGCCGTGGTTCCAGAAGGCGGCCGATCTCGGCCTCAAGGACAGTCAGTTCAACCTCGGCATCATCCACGCCCTCGGCTCGGGGGTGAAACAGGACCTCGCCGTCTCCTACAAGTGGTTCGCACTCGCCGCCCGCCAGGGCGACAAGGAGGCGGAGAAGAAGCAGAACGACGTCGCCGCCCATCTCTCCAAGGTCGATCTCGCCGCCGCCCGCATGGCGGTGCAGACCTGGGTGCAGAAGCCCCTCGACCGCGACTCCAACGAAGAGGCACAGGTGTGGGCCGAGCCGAAGGAGGCGCCGAAGGCGGCCTCGGCGAGCGATCCCGACACGGTGCGCAAGGTGCAGGGCCTGCTCAAGTCGCGCGGTCTCTACGGCGGCGCCGTCGACGGACAGATGGGAGCGGGCACGCGCAGCGCCATCATGGCCTTCCAGAAGAAGGGCGGCCAGCCACAGACCGGCGAGGTCGACGCCGAGGTGCTCCAACTGCTCGCCGGCAAGTCGCGCTGACTTCGCCACCGACCGTGAAACGTCGAACGCCGCACCCACCCCGGTGCGGCGTTCGATGTTTCACCGCGACGAGGATGTCACATCCGTAGTCGGTCATAGAGCAGCGACCTTGAACCAATTCGTACCCGTGACCAGATGAATGGTACGGCTTCGACGAAGTCGGTGCCGTGTATTCGAGGTCCCGGAACACGAGGTCGGTCATGAACATCAAATCGCTCATCCCGTTCGGGTTCGGTTCGATGCCGGCCCGCGGAGCGGATCCGTTCGGCGACCTGCGTCGCGAGATGGATCGGCTGTTCGACGACTTCACCAAGGGATGGACCCTGCCGGAAACGACCGTCACGGGCTTCCTCACCCCGAAGGTGAATCTGTCGGAGACCGACGCCGGTCTCGAGATGACGGCGGAACTGCCGGGCATCGATGAAAAGGACATCGAACTCGACATCACCGACGGCGTGCTGACGCTGACGGCGACGCGCGAGGCGGAGACGGAGGAGACGGACGAGGCGAAGAAGCATCACCTCGTCGAGCGGTCCTCCGGCACTTGGCTGAGGCGCTTCCCGCTGCCGTTCACACCGGCCGCGGACAAGGTCGAGGCGACGTTCGACAAGGGCGTGCTCAAGGTCGTCGTCCCGCGTACACCGGACGCGGTGAAACCGGTCGAGAAGATCGAGGTGAAGGCCGCCTGAGCCTTCGCCCTACCCCCTGTGACTTCACCGGCCGCGCCGCCTGACCCCGGCGCGGTCTTCGTGTCTCGACGCCGCCGATGGCCCGCCGGTGGCCGGCGTCAGACCCGACGCGCCCCGGTCAGCCGGAGCACCAGCCAGACCGGGACGACGAAGACGGCGCCCCAGACGAGATAGCGGCCGAGATTGCGGACCGCGTCGAAACCGAGCTGATAGACCCAGTCGACGAAGCGATCGAAGTTGACGATCAACCGGCGCAGGACCCCGAAGGGGTCGAGGCCGATGGTGTCGAGGACGAAGCCGACGACGACCGACAGCACCACCAGCCAGACCAGGGTGCGCAACGGCGATCCGCCGGTGATCCGGGAGAGGGCGTTCTGGTCCATGGCGCGAGGCTCCTCGAAGGTCGCCGCCGGGAGGGGCGGGCGATCGATCCGCAGTTAGCACGAGCATCGGGAAGGGTCGAGTGTGGCTCTGGACCGGATCGGCGATCCGAGGCTATCAGGAGCCGTCCGCCATCATCGACGCCCGTCCTGCCGAGGCCCCACATGCCGCCGCTCTCGTCCCGCCACCTCTCCTCGGGTGATCTCGTCGCCGATCGGCGGCTGGAGATGGCACGCGACTACGCGGCGGCGGGTGAGACGATCGCAGCAGCGGAATTGACCGAACAGGCGCTCGAACTCGCGCCCGAATGGGCGGCGGGGTGGTTCGCGCTCGGCGAGTTCCGTGAGGCCGCCGCCGAGCGGGCCGAGGCGGATGGCGATGCGGAACGGCGCGCCGGCGCGATCGCCGCCTATCGCGAAGCGGCGCGGCTCGACCCCGACGATCGCTGTGGCGCGGCACTGCGGCTCGCCCGGCTCGGCGCCGCGCCGGTGCCGGATGCACCGCCGGCGGCGCATGTGCGCGATCTCTTCGACGGCTATGCCGATCGTTACGAGGCGAGCCTGGTCAGCGCCCTCGGTTACCGCGGACCGGCGCTGATCGAGCGGATGCTCGACGCCCATGCGCCCGGCCGGCGTTTCGCACACGCACTCGACCTCGGCTGCGGCACCGGCCTGCTGGCTCCGGTGATCCGGCGGCGCGTCGATCGGCTCGACGGCGTCGACCTCGCCCCGGCGATGATCGCCAAGGCACGCGGCGGCGGTCTCTACGACACCCTCGAAGTCGCAGACGTGACGGCGGCGATGGATGCGCGCACGCCGGCGAGTCTCGATCTGGTCACCGCCGGCGACGTCTTCTGCTATCTCGGCGACCTCACACCGGTCTTCACCGCCGCGGCACGGGTGACGTCCGGCGGCGCGGTCGTCGTCTTCACCACCGAAGCGGTGGGGGAAGAGGAGGTCGGCGGCGAGGTGGTGCTGCGCGACAGCCTGCGCTGGGCGCATCGGCGGAGCCATCTCGAACGGGTGGCGGCGGCGACCGGTTTCGTCGTGGTGGCGATCGACAAGGAGACGCTGCGCCGCGACCGCGGGCGTGACATCGTCGGCCATGCCGCCCTGTTCACGCGATCGTGACGGCGAAGCAGCCCGGCTGAACGTCGGCTGAACGGACCGCTCAGCCGGCATGCATCGATGTCCGCCTATTTTTGGTCGCGTCGGTGAAGTATGGATCCATCGGATCGTCTCCACCGTTGCCTTCGGAGTTCGCCATGACCCCCGTGAAGACCGCCCTCGCCGCCTCCGTGATCCTCTCCTCCCTGGGTCTCGCCGGTTGCCAGACGACAGAGGAGCGGGTCTACTATTCCGCTCCCGCCGCGGTGCGCACCACCTACGTCTATACCGAATCCCCCTACGTCTATCGTCGCCCGGCGGCGGTCTACGTCGCGCCGACGCCGCGGTACGTGCGTCCGCCGGTCCGGTACGTGCGTCCGGTCGCGTACCCGCCGCGCTATTACGGTGGGACGACGCCATATCCGCGTGCGCAGCGCGTCATCCGACCGATGCAAGGCGGTCGCTCGGGCTACGACACGCAGTGAAATCGGGTCCGGCTCGAGGCGCGCTCGCCTGAACGTGCGATGAACGCGCCTCTCAGCTTCCGTTGCGAAGCACTACGGTAGAGTAGCTTTCGAAATCGAACGTGCGCCTCGTCGCCGTCGGAGTTCGGAGAACGACCATGAAGAAGCTCGTCACATCCCTGCTCGCCGCGGTCACTCTCGGGACCGCCATGATCGCCACCGTCGGTACCGCCGACGCCCAGCCGATGCCGCGTCCGCGTTGGCATCATCATCACGGCGGCGGCATCGGTCCCGGTGGCGCGGCTGCGCTCGGTGTGCTCGGCGGCCTCGCCCTCGGCAGCGCCCTATCGCAGCAGCAGTACTATTACGAGGACGAACCCGTCGTGGTCCGTCGCCGTCCGGCGCGGGTCTATTACGACGACGACGTGGTGGTGGTGAAGCGCCGGCCGACCCCGCGCTGCCGCACCATCATCAAGTACGACATGAACGGCCGTCCGTTCGAATGGAAGGATTGCGGCTGAACCGCCGCGAAGCGCCACGGGTCGGCGGACCTCCCCCACCCGCCACCCGCTCGGCGCACGGGAAGCCCCCGTCGATACGCCCCTGACGACTTCGGGCCGGCCCTCTGGGACCGGCCCTTCTTCTTTCCTCCCCCGCGATGTTCACCCCGGTGATGCGGCCTCGACGGCGGCGGGTCGGGCGAGTACCTCTTGAGGCGTGAGCACGCCGTTCGCCACCCCGACCGAGATCGTCCTGCCCGAGCGTTTCGCCACGTGGTTCGCGGCGCGCGGCTGGCAACTCAGGCCGCATCAGGCGGCGATGCTCGGCAAGGCGCGCGACGGAAGGTCGG
Organism: uncultured Alphaproteobacteria bacterium; assembly: GCA_937864925.1. Lineage (GTDB taxonomy): Bacteria > Pseudomonadota > Alphaproteobacteria > Rhizobiales > Ancalomicrobiaceae > CALBKH01. The sequence goes on from CALMFH010000079.1 coordinate 10,071, forward strand.
CCCTGTTGATCGCGCCCACCGGTGCCGGCAAGACGCTCGCCGGCTTCCTGCCCAGTCTCGTCGAGCTCGCCGATCCGGCGAAGCGACCGAAGATGGCGCTCACCGGCCGCGGCGTCAGGCGCAAGGGCATCCACACGCTCTACGTCTCGCCCCTGAAGGCACTCGCGGTCGATGTCGCCCGCAACCTCGAAGCCCCGATCGCCGAGATGGGGCTCGAGATCACGGTCGAGACCCGCACCGGCGACACACCGGCGCACAAGCGCCAGCGGCAGAAGTACGCTCCCCCCGACATCCTGATGACGACGCCGGAGCAGGTGGCGTTGCTCCTGGCGTCCGCCGAAGCGCCGGACCTCTTCGGCGCGCTGAAGCGTGTCGTCTTCGACGAACTGCATTCGCTGGTGACCTCCAAGCGCGGCGATCTCCTGGCGCTCGATCTGGCGCGGCTCAGGCGTCTCGCCCCCGATCTCGTCGCCGTCGGCCTGTCGGCGACGGTGAAGGATCCGAACGAACTCGCTGCCTGGCTGGTGGCGCAGGCGCCGAGCGCGGATCGGGCGGAGGCCGACATCGTCACCGCACCGCCGGGTGCACCGCCCGATATCCGCATCCTGGAGCCGACGGATCCGGACGAGTGGCGCATCCCGTGGGCGGGCCACCTCGCCGTTCACGCCATGCCGGCGGTCATCGCGGCGATCGCGACGGCGAAGACCGCCATCGTCTTCGTCAACACCCGTGCCCAGGCCGAACTGGTGTTCCAGGAACTGTGGCGGATCAACGAGGCGAACCTCAGGATCGCCCTCCACCACGGCTCGCTCGACGTCGCCCAACGACGCCGGGTCGAGGCGGCGATGGCGGCGGGCGGTGGTCCCGGCGGGCTCGACGCCGTGGTCGCCACCTCGACCCTCGACCTCGGCATCGATTGGGGCGACGTCGATCTGGTCATCCATGTCGGTGCGCCGAAGGGGGCGAGCCGCCTCGCCCAGCGCATCGGCCGCGCCAACCATCGCCTCGACGAGCCGAGCCGGGCGCTGCTGGTGCCGGCCAACCGCTTCGAGGTGCTCGAATGCGAGGCGGCGATCGAGGCAGCCGCAGCGGGGGCGCAGGACACGCCGCCGATCCGCTCCGGTGCCCTCGACGTGCTCGCCCAGCACGTGCTCGGCTGTGCGGTGGCGGCGCCCTTCCGGGACGACGATCTGTATGCGGAAATCATCTCGGCTCTACCCTATCGGGACCTCACGCGGGTGGGTTTCGACCGGGTGGTCGATTTCGTCGCCACCGGCGGCTATGCACTGAAGAGCTACGAGCGCTATGCCCGGATCCGGCGGACCAGGGACGGCACGTGGCGCGTGGCCAACCCGCAGGTCGCTCAGACCTGGCGGCTCAATGTCGGCACCATCGTCGAGATGCCGATGCTGAAGGTGCGGCTGGTGTCGGGGCTCTCCGGGCCGGTGGCGAAGATGGGCGGGCGCATCCTCGGCGAGATGGAGGAATATTTCTTCGAAACGCTGACCCCGGGCGACACCTTCCTGTTCGGCGGCGAGGTGCTGCGCTTCGTCGGGATCCGAGAGACCGAAGCGCTGGTGGCGCGGGCTCGGGGGAAGGATCCGCGCATTCCGTCGTATTGGGGCGGCAAGTTCCCACTCTCCACCCATCTGGCCGAGCGAGTGCGCGGCCTCCTCGCCGATCCGGCATCGTGGAAGGCCTTGCCAACCCAGGTGCGCGAGTGGTTGGAGCTGCAGCGGCTGCATTCCCGCCTGCCACGACCCGGCGAGTTGATGATCGAGACGTTTCCGCGCGGCGGCCGTGGGTACATGGTCGTCTATGCCTTCGAGGGGCGACCGGCGCACCAGACACTCGGCATGTTGCTCACCCGGCGGATGGAGCGGATGGGACTGAGGCCGCTCGGCTTCGTCTGCAACGACTATGCGCTCGGGGTGTGGGCGGCGACCGATCTCGGCGGCGCCTTCGCCCGACGGCGGCCCTCGCTCGACGAGCTCTTCGACGAGGACATGCTCGGTGACGATCTCGAGTCCTGGCTCGACGACAGCGCCCTCCTCAAACGAACCTTCCGCAACTGCGCCATCATCGCCGGTCTGGTCGAGAGGCGGCATCCCGGCAAGGAGAAGTCGGGGCGGCAGATGACCATCGCCACCGACCTCGTCTGGGACGTTCTGCGCACCCACCAGCCCGATCACGTGCTGATCGAAGCGACGCGAGCCGACGCGGCGGCGGGGTTGCTCGACATTCGCCGCTTGGCTTCCATGCTGGCACGGGTGAAGGCCCACATCACGCACGTGAGACTTTCCCGGATCTCGCCGCTCGCGGTACCCATCATGTTGGAGATCGGGCGCGAGTCGGTGCCCGGTTCGGCGGAGGAGGAGATGTTGCGGGAAGCGGCCGACGATCTGATCGCGGAGGCGACCGGCCGATGACCCCGGCGACGCTGCTGCGCACCCCCGGCGATGCCATTCGTCTCCTCGACGAGGAACTGGTGGCGCTCTCCTGCGGTGCCGCCTTCTGGCCGGCGACGCGCACGCTGATCGTCGCCGATCTGCATTTCGAGAAGGGCTCGTCCTTCGCCCGCCGGGGCGCGCCGATACCGCCCTACGACACCGCCGCGACGCTCGCCCGCCTCGCTGCGACGATCACGGCGATCGATCCGGTCCGGGTGATCTCGCTCGGCGACGCCTTCCACGACAGCGCCGGCCCGGAGCGGATGAGCGAGCAGGACCGCGACCGGCTGATGCGTCTCCAAGCGGGGCGCGAGTGGATCTGGATCGCCGGCAACCACGACGCCGACGCCGTCGGTGACGTCGGCGGCGTGCGGGTCGAGGAACTTTCCGTCGGCCCCCTCACCTTCCGCCACGAACCGAAACGCGGGGCGCGCGGCGAGATCTGCGGGCATCTCCATCCGGCCGCGCGGGTGCGGGTATCGGCGGGGACGGTGCGGCGACACTGTTTCGCCGGCGACGGAGCGCGGCTGATCCTGCCCGCCTACGGCGCCTATGCCGGCGGGCTCGACGTCGCGTCGCGCGCCTTCGCCGGGTTGTTCGAGGTGCATCGGCTCGTCGTCCACCTGATCGGCGAAGGCCGGGTGCATCGCTTCCCGGCCGGCTCGATCGTCGGGGCGCGGGTCAATCTCGACGGAACAGCACGCCCCCGAGCCACCCGGTCATGAGGGCGACGAGCACCGAGGCGAGGCCGTAGATGACGCCCTGATGGGCAGCGAGATCGGCGGTCTGCTGCTCGAAGCCGATCTTGGTCACTTCGATGTCGGAGACGTGCTCGGCGACCGGACTGCCGTCGGAGAAGACGACGATACGGGCCGCATAGCGGCCGACCGGCACCTCGGCCGGGATCGGCAGGGTGGTGGTGAAGAGCTCGGAACCGAGGACGCGCACGGCACCGGGGTATTCCGAATAGAGGCCGGCGTGGCGCTGGTGTTCGAAGAAGGCGTCGCGGAACTCTGCCGCTCCGGCCAGGATCTCGACGCCGCCGGGAATGCCTTCCGGCAGGATCAGATGATCGATACCGACCTGGAGGGCGTCGAGTTGGGCCTCGGGCGCGAGATCGGCGATCGGCCGGGTGGTGGCGAGGGCGTAGAAGCTCGGGGCGTCGTAGGTCCGCCAGTCGCGGTTGACCCAGACGCCGAGGACGCGGTCCTTGCGGCGGGTCACCATGGTGCGGCGCGGGCCGATCAACATCACCGCGATGTCGTAACCGCCGGCCCGCGACACCGAAGCGGCGTCGCGCCGGACGGTGCCGTAGATGGTGATGTCGGTGCCGGAGAAGTTGGAGGCGATGGCGACGCGCCGGGTGGAGACCTCGGCGATCAACTGCTCCGCCGCCACCGGCACCGCCGCGGCGAGGAGCCCGAGGAGAGCGGTGAAGGCGAGGAGGATCGAGCGCGGGTGACCGGTCACGGCGCGCTCCCCACCTGGACGGTGACGGTGTAACGCGCCATCGGGGTCACCACCAGATCATAGGCGAAGCGCAGACCGACCGAGAGAATCAGAAGGCCGAGCAGGGCGCGCAGTTGTTCGCCGCGCAGGCGCTGGCCGATCTGGACGCCGAACTGGGCGCCGATGACCCCGCCGACCATCAGCAACAGGCCGAGGACGATGTCGACCGTGTGGTTCTGTGCCGCCTGCAGGAAGGTGGTGAAGGACATGGTCACCACCATCTGCACCAGCGAAGTCCCGACCACCACGGCGGCCGGCACCTTGAGCAGGTAGATCATGGCAGGGACGATGAGGAAGCCGCCACCGATGCCGAGCAGCGTGCCGAGGAAGCCGATGCCGGTGCCGAGCAGCACCACCGGGATCGCCGAGATGACGAGGCGCGACCGCGGGAAGCGGACGCGTAGTGGCAGGCCGTGGATCCAGTTGTGTTCGCGCAGCTTCTTCGGCGGACCGGTCTCGCCGGAGCGGGCGGCGAAGAGGGCGCCGACCGACTCGACCACCATGAAGCCACCGATGAAGCCGAGGAAGACGACGTAACAGAGGCCGACCACCAGATCGAGCTGGCCCATGGTGCGCAGCAGCGCGAAGACGCGTACGCCGACCCACGATCCGACCATGCCGCCGACGAGCAGGTAACCGGCGAGCTTCCAGTCGATCGCCTTGCGCCGCCAGTAGGAGATCGCTCCCGACGTCGACGAGGCGACGACCTGAGCCGAAACGGTGGCCACCGCCACCGCCGGCGAGATGCCGGAGAAGACGAGCAGCGGTGTCAGAAGGAAGCCACCGCCGACGCCGAACATGCCCGAGATGAACCCCACGGCCGCACCGAGGCCGAAGATCACGAACATGTTCACCGGCCATTCGGCGACGGGCAGGTAGAGCAGCATCGGCCTCACTCGAGGTGCGGACGACTCGCGGTCGTGGGATCGATCGGCTTCTTCTAATGGAACCGATGCGAGGACGCGAGGTCGGAAGCGGCCGGCGACGCCCAAAATCGCGCCGACGGCGGCCGACCGGCGACCGCCGTCGCGCCGGACGTCCGCTTCGCGACGCGAGGTCCGACACGGACCGCGTCAGCCCTCCGGATCGGTCGCCGCCCAGCGATCGGCCCAGCGGCCGGTGAGATCGCCGATCGCGGCGACACCGTCGCGCGACATGCGATCGGCGAGATGATCGAGGATGCGATCGACCAGGCTCGGACCCTCGTAGACGAGGGCGGAATAGACCTGCAGCAGGGTCGCACCGGCGACGATCTTCTCATAGGCGGTCTCGCCGCTGTCGATGCCGCCGACGCCGATGATCGGCAGTTCCGGTCCGACGCGCCGGCGCATCTTGGCGAGCACCACGGTGGAGCGGCGGAACAGCGGTCGCCCGGAGAGCCCCCCGGCCTCGCGGGCGGCGGCGTCGCGCAGGCCGTTACGGGACAGCGTGGTGTTGGAGACGACCAGGCCGTCGAGGCGCTTGTCCAGGACTTCCGCGGCGATGTCGTCGAGACCGGCGTCGTCGACGTCGGGGGCGATCTTCAGCAGCACCGGCACGTGCCGGCCGCCGCCGGCGGCGATCTCGTCGCGCGCGGCGAGGACGCGCGTCAGCAGCTCGGCGAGCTGTGCGCGCGCCTGCAGGTCACGCAGGCCGGGCGTGTTGGGCGAGGAGATGTTGACGGTGAACCACGACGCCAGATCGGCGAAGGCGTGGATGCCGGCGACATAGTCGGCGATGCGATCCTCGGCGTCCTTGTTGGCGCCGATGTTGACGCCGACCGCGCCGTCGCGCGCCTTGCGGGCGAGAAGCCGGGCACGCATCGCGGCGTGACCCTGGTTGTTGAAGCCGAGACGGTTGACGACACCGTTGTCGGCCGTCAGTCGGAACATCCGCGGTCGGGGGTTGCCGGGCTGGGCGCGCGGCGTCACGGTACCGACCTCGACATGGCCGAAGCCGAGGCCGAGCACCGCATCGGGTACCTCGGCGTTCTTGTCGAACCCTGCCGCCATGCCGATCGGATTGGGAAAGTCGACGCCGAAGGCGGTCACCGCCAGACGCGGATCGGGAGCACGGCACGACTTCGGGGCGAAGCCGGTCGCCAACGCCCGGATGGTGAGGCCGTGGGCGGTCTCGGGATCGACGGCGAAGACCGCGGGTTTCAGCAGGCGATAGAAATCGATCACGGGATCTTCTCCGGGAAGCGATGGCGGCCGTCGGGGCCGAGCGGCAGGTCGACGACCTCGGTCGCCGCAGCCGGGTCGAGCCGGCCGTGGAGATGGGGAAAGAGCGCACCGCCGCGCGAAGGCTCCCACCTCAACGCCGCCCCGAGTGGTTCGGTGGCGACGGCGACCAGGACGAGGTCGGTGAGACCGGCGAAGTGTTTCGCCGCGGTCTCGCGTACTTGCGAACCGGTGGAGAAATGGATGTAGCCGTCGGCGAGATCGACCGGCGCGCCCAGGAAGACACCGGCGGCGCGAGCCTCGTCCCAGGCGGTCTTCGACATGATCTTGTAGATGACGGCGTCCATCTCCACCTCGCCTCGATCCGCATCGCGCCGGCCGGTTCGATCCGGGCGGACCCTAGTCGCCGACGCCCGCCGTTACAAGTCGGGGTGTTCGGCCGGATCCGGCGGAATTCAACTCGAGATTGATATCGGTCATACTTACGACCAAGCGAATCGACCGTCGCTCCGGGATCGGGAGGGAGGTGACCGGGGACCGGCACGTCTCGGACGCAGCTCGGGCAGGGAGGTGGCGATGGACGCGTCGGCGATGGATCTGAACCACGAACGCCTGTGGGCGGCGATCGACGCGATCGCCGAACACAACGGTCTCAGCGTTTCGGCGCTGGCGCGACGCGCCGGCCTTTCCTCCACCGCCTTCAACCGATCGAAGCGGGTGACCGCCGACGGGCGACCGCGTTGGCCCTCGACCGAATCGATCGCCAAGATCCTGGCGACGACCGGCGCCGATCTCGACGACCTGGTCCACCTGATCGCCGGGTCGCAACCGATCCCGGAGCCGGGGCGGCCCTGCCTCCCCTTCCTCGAACCCGGTTTCGGCGAAGCGGGCGGCTTCGCCGAGGACGAGGCGCCGCCGGGGCCGGATGCGGTGCACTTCCCCGGAAGCGGGATGGCGAGGCTCTTCGCCTTCGCGGTCCGCGACGAAGCCGCGGCGCCTCTCTACCGTCGGGGCGACGTGCTGATCGCGTCGACCTCGGCGCGGTTCGGTCGCGGCGACAGGGTCCTGGTGCGAACCAGCGACGGCGCCGTCGCCATCCGCCGCTTCGAGGGGCGCAACAGCCGATCGTGCGCCTTCGCCGCGCCGACCGGCCGGCGCCGCCGGATGCGACTGGCGAATGCCGATGTGATATGGATCGCTCGGATTCTCTGGGCGAGCCAATGAGACCGAAGCGCCGTGGACCGCCGTTGCGCCATCTCGTCACCGCCGCGTCGATGGCGGTCATCGGCGTGCTGGCGGTGACGCTGCCGAACGACGCCGAACGGCGACGTGAAGGGACGATCGACACTTTCCGATCCGGGCCACCCGCTTCCCTGCCGGCGGACACCACGGCGGAGACGATCGTCGCGTCGGCGGCCGGCGTTCCCACGCCGTCGGCACCGGCCCCGGCCGGCGGGACGTCGACGGCGGTGCGCACGGTCTCGGGGCCGGGGATCATGCCGCTTCCCACCACCGAGACGCCGCCGCAACGGGTGGCGCCGCCGGAGCGGCCGAAACCGGCGCCGGCGCCGATCGTCAGCCGGCGACTCGGACTGGTGCGGATGGACGACACCGCGCAGTTCTCGGTCGGCGACATCCGGGTGCGGTTGCCGGGTGTGGCGGTGACCGGAGCGGAGGAGACCTGCCGCGATCGCACCGGCACCGAATGGCCGTGCGGTCGGCGAGCGCTCGCCGGGGTGAGGGCCGTGGTCCGCGGCAGGGCCGTCGACTGTCCGTTGCCCGACAAGGTGAAGCGGGGCGACTTCGTCACCGACTGCCTTCTCGCCGGTGCCGACATGGCGGAGCGGCTCGTCGCCTCCGGCTGGGCGCGGGCGCTCGATCGTGAAGGCGCACTCGGCGAGGCGGAACGACTGGCTGAGGCCAAGGGCCTCGGCCTCCACGGCGCGGCGGTGCCGATCGGGGTCGATCCCTTCCCCGAACCGAGCGACCTACCGGCCGACACGACGACGGCACCTCTCGGCGCGGTCGCAGGGGCACCTCTCGGCGCGGGGGCCGGCCTCGGGCCGAAGAGCCCGGGCGCGGGGCGCTGAGCTCGCCGATCAGCCGGCGGCGAGCGTGCCGTCGAGGGCCTTCGCGATCAGGGCGCGGGTCTCGGCCACGCCGTAGAGAGCGACGAACGAGCCGAAGCGGGGTCCCTTCTCCTGGCCGAGCAGGATCTGGTAGAGGGCGGCGAAGTAGCCGAGCGACACGCCGGGGCCACCGTCCGGGCCCTTCTTGGCCGGGTCGGGGAAGTGGGCGCGGCCGACGTCGAAGACCACCGACTGGATGGCATCGGCATCCGCCCCGGCCGGCAGGTTCGCCAGAGCCGCATCGAGGGCGAGGAGCGCACCGCATTCGGCCGCGTCCGGGGCACGGAACACCTTCCCCGGCTTCACGAAGTCGTGGAAGTAGCGGATGGCGTAGCCGACCAGACGATCGAGCTCGGGGGCGTTCTCGGGCGTGACGTCGGGGGCGACGCGGCGCAGGAAGCCCCACAAGACGTCGCGGTCCTCGGCGTTGGAGGCCGACACGAGGTTCATCAGCATCGAGAACGACGCCGGCATGTGCTTCTTCGGCGGCTCGCCGGTATGGATGTGCCACACCGGATTGCCGATCTGTTGATCGACCGTCTGGCGCTCGTAGGCGTCGAGGAACTGGTAGTACTCGTCGACATTGCGCGGGATGACGTCGAAATAGAGCTTCTTCGCCGCCTTCGGCTCGCGGAACATGAACAGCGCCAGGCTCTCCGGCGAGGCGTAGGTCAGCCACTCGTCGATGGTCAGGCCGTTGCCCTTGGACTTCGAGATCTTCTGGCCGTTCTCGTCGAGGAAGAGCTCGTAGTTGAAGCCCTCGGGCGGTGGCGAGCCGATCACCGAACAGATCTTCGAGGAGAGTTTGACCGAGTCGATCAGGTCCTTGCCCGCCATCTCGTAGTCGACGCCGAGCGCCGACCAACGCATGCCCCAGTCGGGCTTCCACTGCAGCTTCACCGCACCGCCGGTGACGGGAAGGGTGACGAGATCGTTCGTCTCGGGGTCGCGATAGGTCACCGTGCCGGCGGCCGGGTCGACGCTCTCCATCGGCACCTGGAGGACGATGCGGGTGCGCGGGCAGACCGGCAGGAACGGCGAATAGGTCGCCCGCCGCTCCTCGCCCAGTGTCGGCAGCATGATCTTCATCACCGCGTCGTAGTGCTTCAGCACGGCGAGCAGCGCGGTGTCGAAGCGGCCGGAGCGATAATAGGCGGTCGAGGAGGCGAACTCGTAGTCGAAGCCGAAGGCGTCGAGGAAGCGGCGCAGCATGGCGTTGTTGTGGGCGCCGAAGCTCTCGTACTTCTCGAACGGGTCGGGCACCTCGGTGAGCGGCTTGCCGAGGTGGGGGCGGATCATCTCCTTGTTGGGGATGTTGTCCGGCACCTTGCGCAGCCCGTCCATGTCGTCGGAGAAGCAGAGGAGCCGGGTCGGGATCCGGTCTTCGGTCAGCACGCGGAAGGCATGGCGCACCATGGTGGTGCGCGCCACTTCGCCGAAGGTGCCGATGTGGGGCAGGCCCGAGGGGCCGTAGCCGGTCTCGAACAGGACCATGTCCTTGGGCTTCTTCGCCAGCCGGGCGACGATCTTCTTCGCCTCTTCGAAGGGCCAGGCCTTGGAACGGCCGGCCGCTTCGATCACGGCGGGAGACAGATCGAGGGCACGCGGGGCGGGCGCGGTCATGGGAACGGGTCCTTCGAGGGATCGGAAAGAGGCGGAAAAGCTCCGCGAACGAGCCGGCGGACACTAATCTTGCAGTGCGGGAGCGTCAACTCGCCGGGGAGAGGGATATCGAGCCGGCTTGCAAGCCTCGGCGCGCCGACCTAGCGTGCGGCCCGCGAGATCCCGACGGAGCCCCCATGCCCAAGACCTTCTCCGCCCACGAGGCGCTTCTCCACCTGATGATCACCGTGTCGATGGCGGACCGCACCGTCACCGAGAAGGAGATCGGCGAGATCGGGCTCCTGGTCGACACCTTGCCGGTGTTCGAGGGCTTCGACCGGGAGCGGGTGCCGGCGCTCGCCGACGAGACGGCGAAGATGCTCGACACCAACGGCGGCATCGACCGGATCCTGCGCAAGGCCAAGGACGCGCTGCCGGAGAAGCTCTACGAGACCGCCTACGCGCTGGCGATCGAGATCTCGGCGGTCGATCTCGCCGCTGGGCAGGAAGAGCTGCGCTTCCTCGAGATGCTGCGCGACAGCTTCGATCTCGACCCCCTGGTCAGCGCCGCGATCGAGAGGTCGGCGCGGGTGAGATATCGGAAGATGTGAGATTTTTCGATGACTCAAATTAAGCGGGCTCCTTTTCGTCGCTACATGAGACTCGACGACGCTCGCGAAATTCTGAAAAGCCGCGCACTAACACTCAGGCCCGCGTTCTGTTGGCCCGACCGAAATGATTTAGAATTACTGGATCTCCACAAAGAAATTAATAAGGTTGATGAATTACTGGTAGCCTGTTTCACAAGAAGATTCGAAAGAAATCATCAATGGCAGATGTATGTCCGCGGTGATTGTTGTGTGCAAATAAATTTTATAGAGGAAAAATTTCTTCAGCTAATAGATGACTATAGAAAAAGATCTGGGTATGAAATATTTTACGATTCAATTAAGTATATGAATATAGAAAATCTTCGCAGTAGCGATTCATTTTCGAAGCATATAATAGCTTTCATCAAAAGAAAAGTATACGAAGATGAAAAAGAATTTAGGATCATCGCTCACGCTAAAAAAGGCGTGAAAGAAATAAAGATTCCGATAGATCTAAGCTGTATTCGATATATAAATGTCGACCCAAGAGCTAGTGAGAAAAAATTCACAGCGATCAAGGATGGGCTTAAGTGCCTTGCTGGTTCATCTCATATAGATATTCGCCGATCACAGTTGAACTACAACCCCGATTGGATGACGGAATTCAAACGGTTTATCGATAAGACTACCTAGTTCAACACCCGCTTCGTCTCCGGCACATCGAGCGAAAAGGCCGGGATGTCGACGTCGAAGAAGGCGCCGGCGGCGTCCTCCATCCGGTAGCTGCCGACCATGAAGCCCGAGGGCGTGGCGAGCGGGCAGCCGGAGGTGTATTCGAAGCTCTCGCCGGGGGCGATCAGCGGCTGTTCGCCGACGACGCCGGGGCCGGTCACCTCCTGGCGGCGGCCGTGGGCATCGGTGATCGACCAGTGGCGGGTGCGCAGGCGCACCGGCTCGTCGCCGAGATTGGTGATCTCGACGGTGTAGGACCAGAACCAGCGACTCTCGTCCGGTTCGGAACGATCGCTCTGGAACTCCGGCACCACCGTCACCCGCACCCCGTGGGTCACCGCTTCGTACATCGCCCACACCCGTGATCTCGTCGCGGCGCGGACCTCGGCGAGAGGTCCGGCGCGATCGTCGCGTCGGTCCATCATGCGCCATTCCGTCATCGACGCAATCGGACAGGTGGCGAACGCGGCCGCCGGACTGCCGGCGCTCGGAGGGATCAGACCCGCCGCGCCGCCGCCGCGGCCTGTGTCACGTCGTCGATCAGGTCTTCGATGTCCTCGAGGCCGACCGAGACGCGCAGCAAGCCGTCGGAAATACCGAGCTCGGCCCGTGCCTCGGGCTTGAGGCGCTGGTGCGTCGTCGTCGCCGGGTGGGTGATCAGGCTCTTGGCGTCGCCGAGGTTGTTGGAGATCCTGATCACCTCGAGCGCGTTGGCGAAGGCGAAGGCGGCGGCCTTGCCGCCCTCGACCTCGAAGGCGACGAGGTTGGAGCCGGCACGCATCTGACGCTTGACCAGTTCCGCCTGGGGGTGGTCGGCGCGGCCGGGGTAGAGGATGCGGGTGATGCCGGGGATCTCGGTCAGCGCATCGGCAAGGCGGGCGGCATTGGCGGTCATCCTCTCGACGCGCAGATGCAGCGTCTCGAGGCCCTTCAGCAGCACCCAGGCGTTGAACGGCGACAGCGACGGGCCGGTCTGGCGGATGAACACCTGGAGATGGTCGTCGACGAACTTCTGCGAGGAGAGCACGACGCCGCCGAGGCAGCGGCCCTGGCCGTCGATGTGCTTGGTCGCCGAATAGACGACGACGTCGGCGCCGAGGGCGAGCGGCGACTGCCAGCACGGCGTGGCGAAGACGTTGTCGACCACCAGACGGGCGCCGGCCGCATGGGCGATGTCGGCGATCGCCGCGATGTCGTAGACCTCGAGCGTCGGGTTGGTCGGGCTCTCCAGGAAGAACACCTTGGTGTTCGGGCGCACCGCCGCCTGCCACTGGCCGAGATCGGCGCCGTCGACCAGGGTGCAGGCGATACCGAAGCGCGGGCAGAGATCCTCGACGACGTAACGGCAGGAGCCGAACAGCGCCTTGGCGGCGACGACGTGATCGCCGGCGGAGAGCTGGCAGAGGATCGCCGCGGTCACCGCCGCCATGCCGGTCGCCGTGGCGCGGGCCGCCTCGGCCCCCTCGAGCAGGCGCATGCGCTCCTCGAACATGGTGACGGTCGGATTGCCGAAGCGCGAATACTGATAGCCGGGCGAGGTGCCGAGGAAGCGCGCCTCGGCCTCCTCGGCGGAGGCATAGACGAAGCCCTGGGTCAGGAACAGCGCCTCCGAGGTCTCGGCCCACTGGGAGCGGAGCGTGCCGCCGTGGACGAGTTCGGTGGCGGGGCGGCGACGGCGTTCGGTCATCTCATCACTCCGGTCGGTCTGCCCGAGGGGCAAACGAAAACCCGGCCGACGGGCGCCGGACCGGGTTCATCTCTCCCAGATCCCGGCCCTTTTAGCGACGTTGTTTTACGTGGCGGCAAGCCGGCCGGCTCAAATGACCACGGGATCGTGGCTCGTTCGTAATCGTTGTCGTGGACGACGTCAACGCCGACGCGTTCGAAGGAGCGCGGAAGGTGGCGAAATCCGCCGTGATCGGCTAGGAACGCCGGTAGACTTCACGTGGGGCGCGGATCGGCGACATGAGCGGGGCATATCGGCCGGGTATTCTGGCGCAACAGGACATCCGCTCGCTCGCCGACGTCGGTGCCGTCGTCTCCGCGCGCCCCCTCGACACCGATCAGATCCAGCCCGCGAGCCTCGATCTGCGCCTCGGCACCGTCGCCCATCGGGTGCGCGCCTCGTTCCTGCCCGGTCCCGATCTCTCGGTCGAGGCCAAGATCCGGGCCTTGACGCTGCACACCGTCGATCTCACCGAGGGCGCGGTGCTGGAGACCGGCTGCGTCTACATCGTGCCGTTGATGGAGAGCCTGGCGCTGCCCGCGGAGATCTCGGCCGGGGCCAACCCGAAATCCTCGACCGGCCGGCTCGACGTCTTCACCCGCGTCATCGTCGACCAGACCCGCGCCTTCGACACCATTCCCGCCGGCTATCATGGGCCGCTCTATCTGGAGATCAGCCCGCGCACCTTCCCCGTCCTGGTCCGGGCCGGGTCGCGGCTCTCCCAGATCCGCTTCCGGGTCGGCGACGCGCGGCTCAGCGATGCCGAGTTGGCCGAGGTCCACGCCCGCCACACCGTCGTCTCCGGCGGCGATGCGGTGTTCCAGGGCGGGTTGACGCTCTCCATCGACCTCGACGGCGGCGCCTGGGCCTCCTCGGCCCTCCCCTTCCACGGAGAGGGCGGCCGTCTCGTCGGCTGGCGGGCGAAGCGCCACACCGGCGTCATCGACGTCGACAAGAAGGCCGGGCTCGAGGTGCTCGACTTCTGGGAGCCGATCGTGCGGCGGGGCACGCAGCGCTCGCTGATCCTCGATCCCGACGAGTTCTACATCCTGGTCAGCCGTGAGGCGGTGCACGTGCCGGCCGACCATGCCGCCGAGATGGTACCGTTCGATCCGCTGGTCGGCGAGTTCCGCGTCCACTACGCCGGCTTCTTCGATCCCGGCTTCGGCGCGGCGGAAGCCGGGGGTACGGGGGCGCGGGCGGTGCTCGAGGTGCGCAGCCACGAGGTGCCGTTCATCCTCGATCACGGCCAGACCATCGGCCGCCTCGTCTACGAGCGCATGGGCAATCGGCCGGAGACGCTCTACGGGCAGGGCATCGGCTCCAACTATCAGGCACAGGGCCTGAAGCTCTCCAAGCATTTCCGCTCCTGACCGCGGACGGAACGCGCGGCTCGGCGCCACCGGCCGCACATGCCGTGGGTCCGGGAGGCCGACGCCCCTTGCGCGCCCACGGGAGATCCCCATCTCTTCCGGGCAGCCTCGCGACGCGGGGTGGACGAGAGGACCGATCGATGACCCCACAGGACGCCGCGACCATCCGGGACGTCTTCGCCAAGATCCGCGCCATGGGAACGAGCATCGACGACGCTGCCGCCACCCGGCTCGTCGAAGACGAGTTGCGCGCCAACCCGGCTGCGGGACTCAACCTGGTCAGGGTGTTGGTCGGCCTCGAACAGGAGCGCGATCAGTTCGCCGCGCATGTCGACGAGCTCAACGCCTACATCGACCAGATCGAAGCACAACTCGCCGAAGCGACGCGCGGCGCCGGTCCGGGACCGCAGAGCGGCGGGCTCTTCGGCGGCTCGACGCGCGGTTCGCCGTGGGAGCAGAACCGTGGCGTTTCCGGCCCGGGCCTGCCGCGGGTGGACGCGCCGCCGCCCTACGGCGCCGACCCGCGCGCGGCGGCTCAGCCGTCGCCTCGGGCCCGTGGCGACGCGGGAACGGCGAGCCCGTGGGGCCAGCCGGCACCGCAGCAGGGGCAGGGTCAGGGAAGTGGCTTCTGGGGCTCGGCACTGAGGACCGGTGCGGGCGTCGCAGGCGGCCTCGTCGCCTTCGAGGCGATGAAGGGGCTGTTCGGCGGGTCGGACAAGGCGGAAGCCCGCGAGAGCGGCCGTCACGGCTTCTTCGGTTCGGAGCACGAGGAGCGCCGCGACACCTCCGGCGGCTTCGGCGGCGAAGAGCCGACTGCGTCGCACGAGCCCCTCATCGCCGACAACATCGACTTCTTCGGTGGTGGCGACGCTGGCGGTGACGGTGGCGGCTCGGACTGACGGCTACGGATCTCGACGCGGAAGAGCGGCGGCCCACGCCGCCTTCTGCCGCATCTCGTCGTCGCGTTTCGCCGGATCGAGGGTGCGATAGAGGCAGACGGTGTGGGTGTCGTGCCAGCCGAGCGCCTCGTAGAAGGCGAGGACAGCGGCGTTCTCCTTGCGGACCAGCAGATTGATCTTGGGAATACCGCGGGCGAGAACCCAGGCCTCGGCCGCCTCGACCAGACGGCGACCGATCCCGTGGCGGCGCGCGCCCGGGTCGACGCCGAGGTAGTAGACGGCGCCACGATGGCCGTCGTGGCCGACCATGACCGCGCCGGCGAGACGCTCGCCGACGGACGCGATCAGGACGGCGCCGTGGCCGGTGGTGCGGGCGAGACGGATGTCCTCGATCGGGTCGTTCCACGGCCGGGTCAGGCCACAGCGCTCCCACAGGGCGACGATCGCGGCGACATCGGGTTCGGCGGGTTCGGTGACGGTGACGACGTCGTCCATGGCGCGGCTCCGAGAGAGACGGAAACGTTCGGCATACGCCACGGTCGCGACGAACGGAAGGCGGTGCGGGAGGAGCCGGCGACGAATCGGACGGCGCACCGGGCATCCCGATCGAACGGTCGACGATCACATCCACGGGGTCGACGGCGGCTCACGTCGGCGGGCACCCGAAAGACCGCGACTTCGCAAGACACGGTCGCTCCGAACCGGCGCCGGCCGGCCACCCGGTATCGATCGGGATCGGTCGACCGAAGAACGCGTCATTTCGGGTTCAGACCCGAGAGAAGCGCGGCGAGTTCGTTCTGCCTGGAGATACCCGTCTTCGAGTAGACACGCTTGAGTACGGTTCTCGTCGTCTCCTCGGTGATGCCGAGGCGCTCGGCGACGGCCCGGGGCGCCAACCCGCATCCGACCAGCGCGGCAACTCGCGCCTCGTTCAGTGTCAGCCCGAGAAGATCCCGGACGATCGAAGGATCCAGAGGCGCTCCCCGTCCGAACGGAACGACCAGGACGAGAACACGGGTCGGCGCCGCCAGTGCTCCCGCCCGCATCTCCGCACTACCGACCGGAATGAGATATACTACCGCGCCTTCGTTGTCATCCAGCCCATGTACCAGCATCTTCTTGGGCTCTGGTATGTTTTCCGATTCGACCAACTCTGAGAAAGCGATCTTGAATATCGATCTGCTTTTTTCATATTGCAGGTCGAATCTATTGTCGATTACCTGAATACCATAGCCGATCTGACCCCGTGCCGCCGTATTCATCATCGTTATGCGACCCGCGCGGTCCAGGCCGAAGACGCCGACGCTCATCGCGGCCAGTGCATTCGCCAGACCGCGCGCCGTGAATTCGGCGTCGATCAGTCGAATGCTGAGGCGAAGTGACTGTTCGACATGCCGACCGAGTACGGCGACCCGTCGAAGTTCCTCATCGGAGAACCGCGGTTTCGTCTGGCGCCGTTGAACGCTGATGACCGCATACACGTGTGGATCCGGCGCGACGTAGGTCGCGGCGAACCAGCCCAAACCGTGTGGCACCAGGAATTCCGTGTAGATCGGGTGCTGCCGCACCTCGTCATCGGAGACGACGTCCCTGTCGGTCGCGGTATCGAAGCCACCTCGGAACCAGAGCTCCACGCCTCGCGCGGCGCGAATGTCGTGCTGCCACCATCTCTCCATGTAGTCGGCCTGGGCTGCCTCGAGATCGGGCGAGACGATCGTTCCGAACCCCCCGTCGTCGCGCTTCCACATCAGGACTGTCCCGATGTCACCGAAGCAGTCGGCGATCGCCTGGAGGGCCGCGGGCCACAGATCGGGCGATGCGGCCGCCTCGTAGATCGATCGAACCGCGGCATGGACGATGTCCAATTCGAGCATCTCACCGATCCCGCGCCAACTTCGATACGATGTGAAACTATATGGTGCGATGCTTGGCGAACATCCGGAATTATTCTCATCGGGACACATGACGTACCCCATTTGGGAGATGTCGGGTCGATGCGGCTGGTCCATCGTTCGCGCACTGTCGGCAGCCCAGCGAACGAGCGGGTGCCATTGGTGCCGACAGCATTCAATTCGTTCTGCTGGTCTAGAACGCCGGGTCGATGACCTCGACCCGGCGCTTTTTTTTCGCGAATCGACGGTCGATCACGATGCCTGAACGGCCACGGCGTCGGCTCCGGCTCCCGTCGTCCCGAGGCCACGGCTCTTCGATCTCATCGGCGCAGGACGTGGGATCGCGTGGCCCGACGTGACCGAAATCTCGGTGGTACGGCACGTCGTCACATCCGTGCGCGCGGAGGCCGAGTGGCGGGCGCCTTCGACGGGGTCCCGTCGGTCCCGCGTTCAGACGAGCGTCGTGGGCGACGTTGCGGTCGCCGGACCGGGCCTGAAATATCATTGAGAACGGGATTGGAGCGGGCGATGGGAATCGAACCCACGACATTCAGCTTGGGAAGCTGACGTTCTACCCCTGAACTACGCCCGCTCGAGGGTGACCATCCATAGACTCGCCGGCACCCGATACGCAAGTGGTGCGACGGCCCACAACGCCGAGTTCGACGGGCGCGGAAACGACGAGGTGGATCGTCACGGCGTCGGATCGGTTCAGCGGATCGCGGGAGCGCCTGCGTCCTTCCGCTCCGGCGACCGGGCGGAGGGCTTCGGATCGACGGGCGACGGGTCGGGCGACGTACGAGCTGCGAGGCCGTGGGTGGTCTTGTTCCAGCGATGCGGGGCGGTCACCAATTCGGCGAGCGCGCGATAGGCGGCGACGGAGATCAGGCACCAGTAGATCGGCATGGAGAGAAGATCGACGAGGCGGAAGCGGCGGCGACCGGCGACGCGGCCGGCGAGGGCCAGCGACCCGACGACGCCGGTGGTGAAGCCGAGGAGTGCGGCCATCAGCAGCACGTCGTCGACGAAACCGCGATCGCCGAAGAGCGGGACCAGACCGAGGGCCCCGAAGAGGAGAAGGCCGAGACTGGGTGCGAAGACCAGGACCGAGGCGAGTTGGCCGGCGAGGAGAACGTGGAAGGACGCCGCCTCGAGCGGGCCGACCTCGCGATGGAAACGCAGCGGGCGGCGCATGTGGACGAGCCAGGTCTGCGTCCACCCTTTAAGCCAGCGCACCCGCTGGTCGAACCAGCGGGCGAGGTCGAGCGGCGCCTCCTCGAGCGTGGAGGCGGCGATGACACCGGCGCGCCGTCCGCGCCGCATCAGCCGTACCGCGATGTCGGCGTCCTCGGTGACGTTGTGAGGATCCCAGCCGCCGACCTCGAGCAGAGCGGAGCGCCGGAAGTGATTCGAGGTGCCGCCGAGCGGCAGGAACAGGCGGCGGTGGGCGAGCCACGGCAAGAGACCGTGGAACAGCATGGCGTATTCGATCTCGAACTGTCGGACCAGCCAGGGCCGGGCGCTGTCCAGGGCTATCGCATTTGACCGAGGACGGTTCTTGCGAAGGCATCGGACCAAGCG
>CALMFH010000080.1 GCA_937864925.1 uncultured Alphaproteobacteria bacterium
ATGAGTTGATTGGCGACCCCGGCACGATTCGAACGTGCGACCAACAGCTTAGAAGTCAAATTGGTCTATAGGACACGATCGGACACCGCCGGCCGCCAGCATCCGCTATATACCATTGATACTGAATACTTTCTACGGGATGTCCCGCACTGTCCTAGACAGTTGTGGACGGTCCAAGCCACCTCGAGTATGCTACCCCCATGTTACCCCGATCGACCAACAGAAACGGCGCTCGGTTTCAATATGAGGGTTTCTTGCAATGGCGAAGGCCCTGACCGTCAAAGCCATCGATGCCGTCAAACCCGGCTCGGCGCGTCGCGAGATACCCGATGGGCTGCTCGTCGGGCTCTACCTCGTGTGCCAGCCCTCCGGCGCGTTGAGTTGGGCTGTCCGCTATCGCGTGGCCGGCGTTCCGAAGAAGCTCACGCTCGGGACCTACCCGGCGATCAGCCTCGCCTCAGCTCGCCAACTCGCGGGGCAGGCCCTGACCGCAGTGGCCGAAGGCAGAGACCCCGGCGCCGAGAAGAAATCGGCTCGCCGGGCAGCGCTCGAGGCGCCGAAGGATGACGTCGCGGCGATCGTGGATCTCTACCTGGAGCGTTACGCCAAGACCAACCTTCGGGAGAGTTCGCGGAAAGAGGCCGAACGCCTTCTCAAGAAGGAAGTGGTCGCCGCGTGGCGGGGCCGATCTATCAAGTCCATAGCGCGCCGGGACGTCGTCGACCTACTCGACGGGATCATCGACCGAGGGGCCGCAGTGACCGCCAACCGTGTTCTTGCGGCGGTACGGCGGCTTTTCAACTGGTGCATCGACCGAGGCGTGATCGAGGTTTCGCCGATCTCTGGCATGAAAGCACCGACCGTCGAGAAGAGCCGGGATCGGGTCCTCGCAGATGACGAATTGCGCCGCATCCTGAGGGCCGCAGACGGCCTCGGGTGGCCCTTCGGCCCCTTCGTCCGCCTCCTCACGCTCACCGGCCAACGGCTTTCCGAAGTCGGCGAAATGACATGGGAGGAGATCGACCGCGACAAGGCCGTATGGGTAATCCCGGCGCACCGCGCGAAGAACGGCGTTGCTCACGTCGTCCACCTCTCGCCGCAGGCACTCGCGGTCTTCGACGCACTCCCGAGGATCGCGAACGGCGCCAAAGAGTCGCCCCTGGTGTTCACAACAACAGGGCGTACGCCCGTCAGCGGGTGGTCGAACGCGAAGGACAAGATCAACGCCCTCGTCCTCGCCGAGTTGAAGGAAGAGGCTGTGGCGGCCGGCCTCGATCCGGAAGACGTTCGCCCCCTCCCCGACTGGCGGTTCCACGACCTCCGCCGAACGATGGCGAGCGGCATGGCCCGCCTCGGCGTGCAGATCCACGTCGTCGAGAAGGTGCTGAACCACGTATCCGGGTCTTTCGCCGGCATCGTGGGCGTCTACCAGCGGCACGATTTCGACGCCGAGAAGAAGGCCGCGCTCCTTGCGTGGGGTCGTCATGTCGCTTCGCTCGAAGCGATCGAGGAAACGAACGTCGTCGAGATGCGGGGACGGCGCGATGGTCAGTAAGCCAACCGGGCGCCCTCGTGGCAGGCCCAAGAAGGCTCATGAGGTAGCCGCAGAACGACGCGAGAAACGTCGTATCGGACGTCCAACCGTGCACTTCCGGGAAGACCCAGATCGATTCTTGGTAGCATTGATCGACGCACTGATGCTCGCGAACGGATGGAGTGAACGTCGCGCATCGGTCGAGGTCGCGAAGCTGCAGGTTGGGCGCCCACTGACAAAGAGCGAGATAGACCAACTTTGGCCAGGGGCGCGTCTTGCGGCTCCGGACGGATGGGTGTTGACGGCCTACGGCCCGCCGATCAGCTCGTTTGGCGGCGCAAACGGACGCCTCTCGTCGAATACGCGCGTCGGCTCCCGATCTGGAACAATTGAGGGTCGCGCGGCGACGTTGCGCCAGAAGGCCCGGGAGTGGGAATCGGACATCGAAGCCAAACGCTGGCGCATCGCGATGGGCGCGGCGGCGCGGGTGGCAATCGCTCCCATCCCCGAGATGGCTAGCGCCAACGGCTTCGCCCACGCGCGGGTATTCATCAACGATTGTGTAGTGGCCGCCGGTGAATCGCGATCCACCGCGGACCATCTGATCGCCATGGCGGCACACTCGATCGGCGTGCGATCGCTGCCCGACTTTTCGCAAATTTAGCATCCGGGCCGGTTTGCCCGGCATCTGGCTTTCCTTGTCTCGTCAGCAACAGACGAGGCACGACATGGCCCCCAATCGAAACCTGATTCCCCTCTCCCGCCCCGAACTGATCGGACTCGGCGTCGGCCGCCGCACTCTCGGCCGTTACATCACCAACCCGCCGCCCGGGTTCCCGACGCCGATCTACCAGAACGGCCGCATTTACTTCGCGTCGGACGAACTCGACGCCTACAAGGCGCAACTCGTCGCGACCGCGAACAGTGGCCAGCGGCGACAGCAGCCCGGTAGCGCCTCTCCGGCATCGGAGGTGCACGATGGCTAAGCGCTCAGTGCGCCGCCCCCGCTCTCCCCAGCTCGACGCAACCATTTGCGACGGCCGCGAGACCGTTGGCAGGCTTATTTTCTTGGGCGCCGGCTGGCGAGCCGAAGGCCCGGATGGGAAGTCGCTCGGCGTCTACGAGAGCCGCGCCGAGGCCCGCGAAGCAATTTCGGAGGCGCGCAGCGGATGCGAGACAACCACCTGATCGACCCAATCGAAAGCGCCCTCGACGCTTACGGACACGAGGTCGCGAGGGCGTTGGTTCGCCACGCCGGCTTCTCCCCGGCCCGGTCGTACGACGTCATGGGGGAAGCTCGCCGTTGCGTGATTTCTCACGTTGAAGCCGAAGAAGACCGCAGGGCGCGGCTTGCTGCCGTCGAAGCGGCTCACCGGTTGAAGGAGGAGCGCCGATATGCGTGATGCCTCCCGCAAGACCGGTGGCCGCCGCTCACGCGACAAGGGAAACCGCGTCGAACGTCACCTCGTGCGGTTCTTTCAAGACGCGGGCTTTGCCGCAGAACGCGTCCCGCTCTCCGGCTCGGCCGGTGGCTCCTACCTTGGCGACCTCACGGTGCCGTTGCTCGGTATCGATAGGGTCGTCGAGGTCAAGGCGCGCGCCGACGGCTTCCGCGAACTCTACGCGTGGCTCGAACGCCGGGATGTTCTGATCGTCAAGGCCGACCGCCGCGAACCGCTCGTCGTGGTCCCCCTGCGCTTGGCCGTGGCAGTCATGGCGGCCGCCGAGCACGGCAAGAATGGGGGCGCTCGATGAACGCTCCTCACGATCCGGACAGAGGGGCGAAGCCACCCTCGATCGTTGCACGCCCTTTCGTCTGGCGAGATCCGGCGACGCTCCCGGCGCGGGCATGGGTCTATCCGTGGCACTACATCCGGAAGTTCGTTTCGGTCACCGTCGCCCCCGGCGGGGTCGGCAAGTCCTCTCTCGTCATCGCCGAGGCCCTCGCCTTGGTTACAGACCGTAACCTGCTCGGAACGAATCCCGCGGCGCCAGTGAGGGTGTGGTTGTGGAACGGCGAGGACCCCCGCGACGAGCTTCAGCGTCGTGTCACGGCTGCGATGGTCCATCACGGCATTGCCCCGGCCGAGATCGAGGGGCGCTTGTTCCTCAACTCCGGCCGCGAGGACGTGATCTGCATCGCAGTGCAGGACCGTCTCGGCGTACGCGTCGCGGAGCCCAACGTCGACGCGATCACCCGGACAATCCGCGAGAACGCGATCGACGTCGTGATCATTGACCCGTTCGTCAGTTCTCACGCGGTCACCGAAAACGACAACAACGCGATCGACCGGGTTGCCAAGACGTGGGCACGCATCGCCGATGCCACGAACACCGCGATCGAGTTGGTTCATCACTCGCGCAAGAATGGCGGATCCGAGACCACGGTCGAAGACGGGCGAGGCGCCGTTGCCCTCCTCGCCGCGGCCCGCGCGGCGCGCGTTCTCAACGTGATGACCAAGGAGGAGGCAGAGAGAGCCGGTGTCGAGCGCCACCACGAGTACGTCCGCATCGACGACGGCAAAGCCAACCTCACCCCCATGTCGGAAGCCTCCCAATGGTTCCGAAAGGTCGGGGTCCATCTGTGGAACGGTCCCGGCGGCACGGGTGGAGACAGCGTCGGCGTCGCGACCGCCTGGAGTTGGCCAGATCCGTTTGACGATCTGTCGGCCCGCGACCTTCGGGCCGTTCAGGTCGCAGTATCACGAGGACGCTGGCGGAAGGACGCACAAGCCAAGGATTGGGTGGGACATCCGATCGCCGAGACCCTCGGCATCGACATTGCCGACAAGTCAGGCAAGTCCCGCGTAAAGGCATTGCAGCGGGTATGGACCGATACCGGCGTTTTGATCGAAGTCATCGAAAAGGACGAGCGGCGGATGGAAAGGACCTATGTCCGAGCGTCCGCCCAGGACCAAGGTGAGGCGCCATGATCCCCTGCCCCACCGCCCCACCACCTCACCTTCCTATAAGAAGGTGAGGCAGGTGAGGCAGTGAGGCAAACGCGGTTTTGCGCCGAACCGCCGAACCTCGCTGCGCCGAACCTTTTCGTGGTGAGGCACCACTAACGCGAGGACAAGCGACGACTGGACGCGCGAACGAGAGCATCGTCCTTTCATCACCGCCAAAATCGCCCATTTTTTCGGGGCGACGTACGACCGATCAGACGACCACTTCCGACCGCATGAAATTGGCTCCGGCACCGGCGGCCGATCTCTTCGCGCCTACATCTGTTCTACAAGCTGTTGGTTATGTCCAAGAGTGTCTTTGTTTGTCGATATTTACGCCATTTCT
Organism: uncultured Alphaproteobacteria bacterium; assembly: GCA_937864925.1. GTDB lineage: Bacteria > Pseudomonadota > Alphaproteobacteria > Rhizobiales > Ancalomicrobiaceae > CALBKH01. The sequence continues at coordinate 4,829 of CALMFH010000080.1, forward strand.
GCGTCTTGATATCCTAATCGGGTAACGCATGGGTATTGAGCGGAGCGATTTCCGAGCATGTCGGACGCTACAACGACCATAGTCATCGACAAGAGGAAAGGCCGGTCGCGCCTGTCGAACGGTCTCGCCCGCCTGTCCGATGTCGACGGCCGTTCGATGTGGGCGCGGCGTCTTCGGGACGTGGTCGCGGCGCACATAGCGGACCTCGGCGGCGAGGCGGCGACCTCTGAGGCCGAGCGGTCGATCATCCGGCGGGCGGCGACGCTGACCACTGAACTCGAGAGGCTCGAGGCTCGGTTTGCGTCTGCAGGTGAAGCCGCTCCGGCGGACCTGGACCTGTACCAGCGCACCGCCGGCAACCTTCGCCGCCTCCTCGAGAGCGTCGGCCTCAAGCGCGTGCCGAAGGACGTGACGCCGGACTTGAAGACCTACATCGACGCCAAGGGCTCCAAACGCGAGGGCGGCCGATGAACATTCTCGAGGCCCTTGACGACGACCACCTCTTCCGCGGCGCCATCCGAAACCATTCGACATGGCAGGCATGGCGGGCTTTCCTGGCAGCTCTGTTCGGGCTCCCGATGTCCGATACCGAGGCCGACGTCTACCGGGCTTGTACGGGCCGCGAAACGCTTCCTCAGCGCTCTTTCGAAGAGGCATGGCTCGTCTGCGGTCGCCGCGCCGGCAAGTCGTTCACGATGGCGCTCACGGCGGTCTTCCTCGCCTGTTTCCGGGAGTACGGCGAGTACCTCGCCCGAGGCGAGCGCGCGACTATCATGGTGATTGCGGCCGATCGGAAGCAAGCCCGCGTGATCATGCGCTATGTCCGCGGGCTGCTGACCATTCCCATGCTCGCCCGACTGATCGAACGCGAAACCTCCGACGGATTCGATCTCACGGGCTCCGTGACGATCGAGGTAGGCACGGCATCGCACCGCGCGGTTCGCGGTTACACGATCGCCGCCATCCTTGCTGACGAGATCGCCTTCTGGCCGACCGACGAGGGGAGCGCGTCGCCCGATACCGAGATCCTCGCGGCCCTTCGTCCGGCGATGGCGACAATTCCGGGCGCGATGCTGATCGCCGCTTCCTCGCCGTACGCCAAGCGCGGAGCGATGTGGGAGGCGTTCCGCCGGTATTTCGGGAAAGACGGGGCGCCGGTCCTCGTCTGGCGAGCGTCGACGCGGACGATGAACCCGACGGTGCCGCAATCGGTCATCGACGAGGCCATGGAGCGCGACACCGCGTCGGCGAGTGCCGAGTATCTCGCCGAGTTCCGCTCCGACATCGAGAGCTTCATTGCCCGCGAGGTCGTCGATGCCGTGACCATCCCCGGTCGCTTTGAATTGCCGCCCATGGCGGCGGCGAACTACGTCGCGTTCGTCGACCCGTCCGGCGGATCGGCGGACTCGATGACGCTGGCGATTGCGCACACCGAGGGCGAGGTCGCAGTCCTCGATGCGGTGCGCGAGGTCAAGCCTCCCTTCTCGCCGGATGGTGTGGTTCAGGACTTCGCCGCGCTACTGAGGCTCTACCGGGTCCATCGGATCACGGGCGACAGGTACGCCGGTGAATGGCCTCGGGAACGATTCCGCGCCGCTGGCATCGCCTACGAGCCGAGCGAGCGAGCGAAGAGCGAAATCTACGGCGCGTTCCTACCGCTCGCGAACTCCCGTCGGGTCGAATTGCTCGACCTTCCCCGCATCTCGTCGCAGTTGACCGGCCTCGAGCGTCGCACGGCCCGTGGGGGCCGCGACACGATCGACCACGGCCCCGGGCAACACGACGATCTCGCGAACGCCGTGGCGGGCGCCCTGGTGCTCGCCGACGTCCCCCAACCGACCTCTTCGGTCGAACCTCTGAGGATCTGGGCATGACCCCGCTCGAAACGTTGCAATCCAAACAGACCGCGGCCGGCGACCGCTATGCGAAGGCCGTCGCCGAACTTCGCGAGGCGTTCATCGATCTCGCCGCCATCGATCGGGCGATCGGAAATCGGAACGTCTCCGATCGGCATGTCGCGACCTTCACCGACATGCCGTCGGTGCCCTGCTTCCTCTCCCATCCGGTCTTCGCGCCGCTCCCGCCGAGCGAACTTCGGTGGGATCACGAGATCGCCGCCGTTCACGAAACCTACGTCTCGAGCGTCACCAACGCCTGAGGAGGTGCCGAATGTCCTTCCATCACAAAGCAAATCAGTTCCTGGAGCGCATGCCGGCCGGCACGTTCGACCATGTACGCGAGAGCGTCACGACGGCCTTCGGCGTTGCGGCCGGTTTCAAGGAGAAGGTCGAGAAGATCGTCGCCGACAAGCGGCTCTCCGACACCGGGCACAAGGAGAAGATCGTCGATGTCCTCCGCGGCGGCCCGATCTCTCACCTCAAGCAGTTGCGCCGGATCGCTGGGGAGCGGCTCAAGGCTCTCGAAGAGACCCGGGCGAAGTGTCAGCCGGTCCTCGACAAGTCCGACATGTTCGCCGAGGTCCAGCGTCAGGAGATCCGGGCGTGGCTTCGCGGTATGCCCGAGGCGGAGCGGCTCCGTGTCGCCTATGAAACGCCGGATCGGATGGTGCGGGAGGCGATCGCCTTCGCGATCCCGGCACTGTCCGGCCTCAACGACGAGGCGAAGGCGTTCGTCGTCTCCGCGATGATCCAGGACGCACACGGCGAACGTCTCGCCGAGATCAATCACCTCTCGGAGATCTACGAGGCCGAGACGCTGGCGATCGACGAGGCCACCGCGGACTTGCGCCGCGCGAGCGGGCTCGAACAGGCAGCGTTCTCGCGAGTGTGGGAGACAACGGCCGAATGACCTTCCTCGACCAATTCCTTCGCCGAGCGGTCGCCATAGACGGAGGCGCGGTCCTTCGTCTGATGGCTGCGCCGAAACTTCCGATGCCGGGAGCGCCCCCGCGTCCCCTGTCCACCGCCCCCACCAATCGAGGTGATGCATGACCCCGTCCGACGAAATCCTCTCCCGCTATGCTCGTGTCGAGCGCGCCACCGACGCCCTCGGGCGCGTCATCGGCGTCAAGAAGCTCCGTCCGATCGATCAGGCGAAGGCCATCGACTTCGCCGGCACCGGGCCGGACAGTTTCATGGCCAGCCTGTACCTCGCCGCCATGGCCGTGTGCGAAATCGACGGAGATCCGATTCCGTCGGCCAAGAGTTCCGAAGAGCTGGCGACCATCGTCAACATCCTCGACGAGGAAGGACTTTCGGCCATCCGAGAGGGCCTCTCTCGCTTCCAGCCCAAGACGCCCGAGGAGGTCGTCGCCAAGGCGGGGGAATGAGCCGGGACCCGGTGACGCGAGGGGCACTCGCCCTCGTGATGCACGGGGTCCCGTTCGATGTGGCCTTCGCGCTCGATCCCGCCGAGATGCTCGCTTGGACCGTGATCATCGGCGAGGCGAACGGCGGTCGGTTCGATTGGGACGCGATGACGTGGCGGCACGACGATTGAGCCGCCGGCCCGATCTGGGGGAAATGCAATGTCCGGCATCTACGACGTGCTCGTGAAGATTTCGATGGTGAACGGCGTCTCGCCCGTGATCGCCGTCATCGCGAGGGACCTCCTCGGCCTCCATGGGTCCGTCAACAGCCTCAGCCGGACCTTGAAGACGGCATTCGGCGCCACCGTGATCGGGACCGGCCTCGCGGCCCTCGGCTTCAAGGAGGTCATCCATCACGCCAAGGGCCTGAGCCATGAGCTGACGCAACTCCAGAAGCTCGGCATCGGTGATCTCCAACTCTCCGAGGCCCGAGCGTCGGCCCTCGAAACCACCAGGGCCGTCCGCGGCGTAACCGAGGTGGAAGCGCTCAAGACCTACGGAGCGACCTACTCGATCTTCGGGCACGAGGGCGCGCTCAAGCTCATGAAGCCGCTCGCCGAGTTCGCCCAGGTCGTCGGCAACAACTCCGAGAGCTACGATCGAGCCGTCGAGAACGTCTACAAGATGGTGCGCGCCGGCGACCTCATGGGCAAGTTCGTCAACGAGGCGACGCACAAGGTCGACCCCGACAAGCTGCAGCACTTCCTCGACCTCGGCGCGAAGGTGGTCTCCTCCACCCACGGCTACGTCAACGAAAACACCTGGCTGGCGATGGCGCAGCAGGGCGGCCCGGCCCTGTCCGGGATGTCGGATCGCGGTCTCATCACCATGGCGCTCCTGTCGCAGGCGATGGGCGGCTATCGTGCCGGCACCGCCATGATGTCGGAGTTTCAGCAGCTCGTCGGCGGGCGCATGCCGCAGTACGCCGGCAAGCGGCTGCATGAACTCGGGCTCGTCGGTGACTACACCGTCGGTCGCGGCGGGCACCTGATCTGGAACGAGGGCGCGCTCGATACCGAGTTCATCCGCCTGCTCAAGGACGACCAACTCAAGGGCGTCGAGTTCCTCATGGGCCGGCTCAAGGAGCGTGGTTACGACACCACCGACAAGATGGTGCCGGTCCTCTTCGAGATCTTCGGTCGCCAGACGACGGTTCGGGCCATCCACGACATGGTGCGGAACTTCCCGCAGATGATGGGCGAGGTTCCGCGTATCGAAGCCGGTATGGGGGTGAAGGACGCGAAGAAGGCCGCGGACGAGAACGACATCGTCCAGGCCGAACGGAACTTTCACGCCGCTTGGACGAACATGATGGTCGCCATCGCAGGACCGCAGTCGAAGAACGCCATAGCCGTCCTCGACAAGCTGGCGGAGTTCTTCCGGTGGATCGGCGAGAAGGTCCGCACGATCGATTTCTCGACGTTCAAAGGCATCATCGAGAGACTCGTCGACACGGTTCGTGGAATATTCGGTCAAATCGCCGCGGGATGGGCCATGATCTCGGAAGGTCTTTCTCGGCTCTATAAGCTGGCTACGGATGCCGCCCAAGGGATTATCGACCTCGCCAATGCGATTGCAGAGCTACCCGGAAAGATCAAAGCGGCAATCCTCGGCATGTCGCAACTGCCGGGCGACTACAATAGCAGAGGCCCCCTCGGGCGACATGATGACGGAAGCCGTTACGGACCCGATGGAGCTCGAATCCCGCCCATCCCCGGCAAGCAATCGAACCTCACCATCCACAACCACACCTATCTCGACGGCAGGCAGGTGGCGTATTCGGTCGAACGGCATCTCGTCGACCATCACCAGTACCCGACCAGGGCGCCGGGCGGCGACGGGTTCGCCATGCCGGCGTACGGGTGATCGGATCTACGCCGACTGCCGGATTATCAGCACGCCGTGGCTCGCCACAACGAGGTGCCCCCACATCCGTCGAACGGCTACTATGTTTAGACAGGTGTTCGGTTCGCGCAACGTTTGCCGGTGTCCGCTTAGGTGCGGAAGAAGCCGGTAGAGGTAGCGGCGCGCGCGATTTCAATGCCCGCGTGCGCATCACGCCTTCCTCAGCCTCACGCCCGCGCCTTCGCCATTCTCCGGAACGAAGATGACGCCGGCCTCTTCGAGGGCGCGCTGAACCGCGGCGACGTTAGGGGCTGTCATATTGACGATGCCATCGATGAGTTCTGCTCGCCGTATCGTCGCGACTCCGACACCAGAGGCTTTGGCTAGGTCATCGGCCGTCCATCGGATTAATGCCCTGGCTGCTCGGATTTGAGACCCGGTGATATTCGGCATATCAAACGATCTTCCATTGACATGATGCGCATCGAATGATAGCCCTCATATCACACGATGGTTGAGAGATCAAAGGAGATCCCCAGATGACCACCGTCCCGCTCGCCACTCTCTTCCGCTCCGCCGCCCTTCGCGAGGCCTTCGCCAAAGGCGCCGCGGACGCCATGGACGCCTTCCTCGTTCCGGTGGGCATCACCCCGCGGAAGCCGCTCTCGACCGCCGTGGAGGCCCGCAGGCCTCGCCCCGTGCTCGCCGGTGGCGCCGCCGCCGTCCGTAATCTCGAACTCGCGTGAGGTGCTTCGATGACGAACCGTGAGGACTTGCGATCCTATTCGCTTTCTCACCACGGGCGCTCGATCACGATCGACGTCGACCGGCTGCGGTCATACTCGATCGGTGAACTTGCGGCGCTCTCCGATGCGATGTTTGCGGCGGGCGATGCCCTCGCCGGCTTCTATCACCACGCCGGGCTGAACTTACCGATCGACGATCCGCGCCTTGCGGCTATCGGCGTTACCGATTGGACGCCGGCCGGCAAGTTCTTCGACGAGGTGGTCTCATGGACCGGATGCCTCCGCGATCTCGCCATCACGGCGCTCCGCGAGAAGGTGCCGCGCGATCAGTTGGAAGCGAAGACCAAGGGCTTCGCCGTCATGCGCTACCTCGGCTCGCTCGAGGACGATGAGGAGGAGGTGATCCACGTCGTCGCCGAGATGGCCCAGGCGATGCGAGATTTCGACGCCACCGAACGGCAGACACGGCAGACTTTGAACAGGGAGATCGCCAGATGACCCACGCCAACACCGCTACCGGCGGGCCGCCGGAAATCCGGGATTTCGAACTCGGCAGGCTCTTCAAGGCCGCGTCCGGGATGGAAGACCCGATCGCCACGTTGCGGGATCTTCTGCGGGCGATCTTCGCCGTCGTGAACGGCGATGGTGCCATGCCCGACGAGCGCGACGTTCTTGCCGTGATGTGCCTGACTCGGCTCTGCGAGCGCACCATCAACGAAATCGAGGGCGCGCGCGGCGAACTCTTCGAAGGGCTGCACCCCTACGCCTATGGCCCTGAGGTCCCGGAAGAGAACGCCGGGGGTACCCCGTAGACCCTTGGCGTCCATCAATTCCGCTGTATATTCGAACCATTCATATCAGCGTGGTTGATGCGAAAGGCGGTGTCCGATGGCAGAGAACGCGCGTTCCGCTCACGAAGTCTGCGCCGACCTCGGGATCGAGATCATTCGGCCCGGCCGGCGCACCGCGGCCGACGTCCTGCAGACTTGCGCCGAGCGAAGAATCGAAAAGATGCTCATCGAGCACGGCGAAGGGCACGTCATCTTCACGCTGCGGACCATCGCCGAGACGGAAGGAAACTCCGGTGAGCTGGTCGCCTTCACGATCGAGGCCGTCTCGCGGCTCGTGCGAGATCATCCTCGTTGGACAGACCTCGGGACCAAATGGCTCGAAGCATTCGACAAGATCGACCTTCCGGCGATCCGCAACCTGTGCCGACAGAACCGCGCGATCGTGCCCATGGCAGACGGGATAACCACGCTCGTGTTCGATCGACTCCTCGACCTCCTCGGCGATCCCTCACCCCCAGGGAAGTGCAAGGGACGGGGGAAGCCCCGCGGGCGTCGGAAGATACCGGCGACGGTGGAAGCTGCCTCTATGGCCCTCTGAGATCCACAACGAGGCCGGTGGCTTCGGGTGGCGCGGCGGCCGGGAGGCTTGGCGGCCTCCCGGCCAACCTCTCGGTCACGCCGAGATGTGGCCGACGCGCTTTTTGGGGAAGGGGATTCGTCGACCCAATTGGAAGCGCCATCCTCGCGGCACGGCCGGGGAAGGGCAACCCCTGGAACTCGGGCGAGCGGTACTTCGCGTAGGCAAGGGCGATCTGCCAGTGGGCGAAGGTTACGCCGCCGATGCCGCGGCCGCCACGTTTTGCTTGGACCCCAGAATTTCCGGGTTCCATGAGATCGAGAGCGTCAACGAAGCGACGAGCATCCGCGGAACCAAGCCAGTTGGATGGCTGGCGGGCCGGATCTGAGCCGTGGGACTTCCACATGTCGGTGAGCGAGAGCATGTCGCCGCGGTCGTGGATCGCAGCGCCTGAGGTGGGAGTTTCCACGACGCCAACGTTACCCGTGGCGTTACCCCGGAGACAGAATCCAGCCACCGCAGCAAAGTCAAGGCGAGGATGACATTGATTTAAAACGATAATTTGGCGACCCCGGCACGATTCGAACGTGCGACCAACAGCTTAGAAGGCTGTCGCTCTATCCCCTGAGCTACGGGGCCGCGAGCGCGGACGGGTGGCCGCGCGGCCGCCGCGGTGAGGCGGCGGAACTCGCTGGCGCCGCCGACGCGGCGACAGTCCCGGCAAGGCCGACCCACCCGGCCCCGCACCGACCACGGGCGACGACCGACCTCAGTGGGTCCAGGTGCCGACGCGGCCGTATTTGAAATTGTCGGAGTAGGACGTCGTCTTCGCCGTCTTCTCCTTCGGCTCGACCACCCGGTAGGCGATCCCCTTGCGCTCGGCGTAGGCGATCGCCTCTTCCTTGGTGGCGAACCACAGCCGGATCTGGGCGGCCGCATCGGAGGTCGACGTCCACCCCATCAGCGGGTCGACTGTCTTCGGCGCCGTCGGCTCGTAGTCGAGCAGCCACCGCTGCGACTTGCCCTGACCCGACTGCATGACGTTCTTGGCCGGTCGAGAGATGCGCGCCACCATGTCGTCCGTCGTCCTCGTCTGTCGACGGGGCTCGCGCCCCGTCCGGTGTCTGTCGACGGGCCCGATGCCCGCCCGCTCGTTCGTCCCCCGCGCGAGACCCGCAGGCGGTTTGGTCGGGGTAGTCAGATTCGAACTGACGACCTGAAGTACCCAAAACTTCCGCGCTACCAGGCTGCGCTATACCCCGCCGTCGATCCGACCGTCGCCCACCGCCGCACGCTGACGCGCCGCTTCCGCGGACGATCCGCCGGAGCGGATCTTATGCGACCCGGAATACACGTCTCGACCGTCACCGGCAAGCGCGGCGCCGTCATCGGTTCGACGCACCACCCGGCGATCGAACCCTCACTCCGCTCGCCGCATCGACGGGTGGACGATGCGGTCGCCGGGTACGATGGCGAGCCGCTTCGACGTGCCCGCCACCACCTCGAAGACGAAGCGCACCGGGCCGCCGGACGGCACCGTCGCCTCCGACAGCGGCGTGGTGTTCTCGGCGATCGACAGGATGGTGCCGTCCGCCTTCACGAAGATCATGTCGAGCGACAGATAGGTGTTCTTCATCCAGAACCACACCGGCTGCTCGCGCTTGAAATCGAAGAGCATGCCGTGATCCGGCGCCATCTGGGTGCGGAACATCAGGCCGTCGGCGCGCTTGGCGTCGGTATCGGCGATCTCGACGGTGAAGGTGTGGGTCGCCCTGGCGGTGCGGATCTCCAGTCGGTTCGCCGCGACCGGGGTCTCGGCGCGGCCGGGAAGCGGCGCGACCACCGCCGCCGCCGCGAAGACCGTCGCCATGGCGAGCACGGTGGCGACCAGCGCCGCATGTCGGGTGCGCCACACACCGCCCCGCCCCCCCCGTCGCACGACCTCGATCACATCCCCCTCCCCTCGTCCTCGGCACCGCCGCCGGTCGGCACGGATCCCCGTCCCATCGACCACGACGACATGGCGAGAACACGGCATCTCGACATCACGCGCCGGTTCCGCGATCGGCGCGCCCGACGACGTCGGCTCAGTGGGAGGCGGGTACGTGGTGCGTGCCGTCCGGACGGATCTCAGCCGCCATCAGGCCCTTCGGCCCGTCGCCGTAGCGGACCCATACCACCTGGCCGGGACGCAACTCGGCGAGGCCGTAGCGGCGCAGCGTCTCCATGTGGACGAAGATGTCCTCCGTCCCCTCGCCCCGGGTGACGAAGCCGAAGCCTTTGACCCGGTTGAACCACTTCACCGTCGCCCGCTCCAGCCCGCTGGTCGGCGTGATCTGGACATGGGTGCGCGACGGCGGCAGTTGCGAGGGATGGATCGCCGTCGTTTCGTCCATGTGGAGGATGCGCAACGCCTGCAGGCCGCGCGGTCGATCGAGCACCTCGACGACGACGCGGGCGCCCTCGTAGGCGGTCTGATAGCCGTCGCGACGCAGGCAGGTGACATGGAGCAGAACGTCGGGCAGACCGTTCTCCGGCAGGATGAAGCCGTAGCCCTTGGCGACGTCGAACCACTTGATCGTCCCGACCACCTCGAGCACATCGACCGCACTCTCTTCGCGGATGTCCGTCGCGACCCGGGCGTCGGTTTCGAACTTGCCCCCCATACCGGTTGCCCCCCGTCGTCCCACGCGCCCTCGACCCGCCCCCACCGATGCTCGCCGAGATGCTGCGGACGACCGATGCCGAACACCGGGACGCATCCGCCGCCACACGAGGAGAGCTCGAATCGGGACGTCGATTCCACCTGACGGAAAGATAGCATCGGCCCTTCGCGCGCAAACGGGGTTTTCCGCCGATCACCGCGATTATCCCCGGCGCCGGAGTTGATCACAGGGCGGAGAACACCTTGCCGATCGGACCACGCAGCACGTGGTCGGCGATGGCGTCGAGCGGCGTCGGATCGGCGTTGACGATGACCAGATTGGAGCCCGAATACTTCGCCGCCATCGGCAGGCTCGCCGCCGGCTGCACCTGCAGGGAGGAGCCGACCGCGACGAAGAGATCGGAGCGTTGGATGGCGTGCTCGGCCCGCATCATGGCACGCACCGGCATCGCCTGACCGAAGGAGATCACCGCCGCCTTCACCAACCCGCCGCAGGTGCGGCACAGCGGTGCCCGACCGGTGCGGCCGATCTCGGCCTCGACCTCGGCGAGGTCGTGGTGTTCGTCGCATTCGAGGCAGGCGGCACGGGTGGCGTTGCCGTGAATCTCGATCAGGTATTCGGAGGGCACTCCGGCGCGCTGGTGCAGGCCGTCGATGTTCTGGGTGATGACCGCCGTCACCTTGCCGCCGGCGACGAGCTTGGCGATGGCGCGATGGGCGATGTTGGGTTCGGCGGCGGCGACCTCGCGATTGAAGTGGAAGCGGCGGCGCCAATCCTCCAGCCGCGCGTCCTCCGACGCCACGAAGTCGTCGTAGTAGATCGGCTCCATCTTCTTCCACACCGCGCTCGGCCCGCGGAAGTCGGGGATGCCCGATTCGGTGGAGATGCCCGCCCCGGTGAAGATCACCACGCGATGCGCCGCGCCGATCAGATCGGCGAGCAGGAGACTTCCCTCGGTCGTGTCGCGGACGATATTCATGGGGCGATCATAGCGGCTCGGAGGAACATGAGAATGCGCTATCTGCACACGATGGTGCGAGTTCGCGATCTCGAGGCCAGCCTCGCGTTCTGGTGCACCCATCTCGGACTCGAGGAGTTCCGGCGGCACGAGAGTCCGCAGGGACGTTTCACGCTCGCCTTCCTCTGCGCGCCCGAGGATCGCGCCGCAGCCGAAGCGGCGATGGCGAGCGGCCGGCGCGACGCCCCGATGGTCGAACTCACGTACAATTGGGACCCGGAGGACTATGGCTCGGCCCGCAACTTCGGCCACCTCGCCTACGAGGTCGACGACATCCACGCCACCTGTGCCCGCCTGATGGCGGCGGGGGTGACGATCGCGCGGCCGCCGCGCGATGGCCGCATGGCCTTCGTCCGCTCGCCCGATCTGATCTCGATCGAACTGCTGCAGAAGGGCGAGGCGCTCGAACCGGTCGAGCCGTGGCTGTCGATGCCGAACACCGGGACGTGGTGAGGCGCCGCCACGATCACATCTCGACGATCTTGCCCTCTTCGAGGGTGATGCGGCGGTCCATGCGCTCGGCGATGTCCATGTTGTGGGTGGCGATGAGCGCGGCGAGGCCGGAGGCCTTCACCAGGGCCTGGAGGGCGTCGAAGACATAGTGGGCCGTCTTCGGATCGAGGTTGCCGGTCGGCTCGTCGGCGAGCAGGAGGCGCGGCACGTTGGCCACGGCCCGTGCGATGGCGACGCGCTGCTGTTCGCCGCCCGACATCTCCGAGGGACGATGCGCCTCGCGCTCCTGGAGACGCATGTAGGAAAGCAATTGGCGCGCCCGCTCCGAAGCTTCTTTACGCTTCAGACCGCGGATCATCTGCGGCAGCATGACGTTCTCGAGCGCGGTGAACTCGGGCAGCAGATGATGGAACTGGTAGACGAAGCCGATCTCCATCCGCCGGAGGCGTGTGCGATCGGCATCGGAGAGCGACCCCGTCGCGACGCCGCCGAGATGGATCTCGCCGCCGTCGGGCCGCTCCAACAGCCCGGCGACGTGGAGCAACGTCGACTTGCCCGCACCCGAGGGCGCGATCAGGGCCACCGTCTCGCCCGCATGGATGGCGAGGTCGGCGCCGCGGAGCACCTCGAGGAAGCGCTCGCCCTCCCGGTAGCGTCGTTCGACACGGGAGAGGACCAGTACCGGCTCTTCGATCGTGGCGCGTGCCGCCTGGATCTCGTCGAGGTCGATCGCTGCCATCATTCGTACCTCAGCGCTTCGACCGGATCGAGCTTGGCCGCCTTCCACGCCGGGTAGAGAGTGGCGAGCAACGACAGGGTGAGGGCGAAGAGCACCGTCGCGGTGGTCTCGCCCGATTGGACGTCGGCCTTCATCCGCGACAGGAAGAACACTTCCGGCGGCATCAGTTGGGTGTTGAGCAGCCAGGAGAGCGCCTGACGCACCTCCTCGATGTTCTGGCAGATGAACAGGCCGAGCAGCAGGCCGGCGAAGGTGCCGGTGGTGCCGATCGCCGCGCCGGTGATGAAGAACACCCGCAGGATGGCGCCACGGGTCGCTCCCATCGTCCTCAGGATCGCCACGTCGCGCGCCTTGTCCTTCACCAGCATGGTCATGCCGGAGACGATGTTGAGCGCCGCCACCAGCACGATCAACATGAGGATGAGGAACATCACGTTGCGTTCCACCTCGAGCGCCGAGAAGAAGGTGACGTTGCGCTGGCGCCAGTCGGTGACGTAGACTGACCGCTCCGCCGCCTGTTCGATCGGGGCGCGCAGCTCGCCGACCCTGTCGGGATCGGCGACGTAGATCTCCACCGCACTCGCCCGGCCGTCGAGGTTGAAATAGCTCTGCGCCTCCTGGAACGGCATGAAGACGAAGCTGGCGTCGTACTCCGACATACCGACCGAGAAGATCGCCGTGACCGGGAAGGCCTTGACCCGCGGCGTCACCCCCATCGGCGTGACGTTGCCACGCGGCGAGACGATGGTGACCGGATCGCCGATACCGACGCCGAGATTCTGCGCGAGGCGCGAGCCGATGGCGACGCCCTTGCCCGCGGCGTAGTCGTCGAGGCTGCCGAGCTTCACGTTGGCCGAAACCAGAGCGATCTTGTCGAGATCCACCTTCTCCAGACCGCGCACCAGCGCGCCCGAAGCGCCGGCCGGACCGGAGGCGAGCGCCTGGCCCTCGATGAAGGGCATGGCGTGGCGCACCCCCTTCACCTTGCCGAGCCGCTCCGCCACCTCGAGATAGTCGGTGAAGGGCGAAGCGGTCGCCTGCACCAGCATGTGGCCGTTGAGGCCGAGGATCTTGCCGACCAGTTCGGTGCGGAAGCCGTTCATCACCGCCATGACGGTGATCAGCGTCGCCACCCCGAGCATGATGCCGAGGAAGGAGAAGCCGGCGATGATCGAGATGAAGGTCTCGCGACGGCGCGAGCGCAGATAGCGCCACGCCAGCATCCATTCGAACCCTGCGAAGGGCCGCGTCCCCGAAGGCTGTCGATCGTTCGCCACCGCGCTCATGCCCGGGCTGTTCTCCGTCTCGTGCCATCGAACATTTCGAATGGTCGATGGCATCCTTCACGCGACGTTCTCATGCCACCGATGCGGATGAGAAGATCGCGTCCCTTCGGCGCTCGGACGCGTCGGCGTCCTCGAGCGTCGACGTCACTTCGCGCCGAGGCGGGCGAGCGCCGCCTCGATGGTGAGGAGTTCGCGTTCGCCGGTCGCTCGACGCTTGAGCTCGACCTTGCCCTCGGCCAGCGACTTCGGACCGACGATCAACTGCCAGGGCAGACCGATCAGATCCATGGTGGCGAACTTGGCACCGGCGCGGGTGTCGGTGTCGTCCATCAGCACGTCGACACCGGCCCTGCCGAGGTCGGCGTAGAGCCGCTCGCAGGCGCCGTCGACGGCCGCATCGCCGGGCTTCATGTTGATCAGCCCGACCCGGAACGGCGCGACGGAATCCGGCCAGATGATCCCGGCCTCGTCGTGGCTCGCCTCGATGATGGCGCCGACCAGTCGCGACACGCCGACGCCGTAGGACCCCATGTGGACCGGCCGCACCACGCCGTCCGGACCGGCGACCTTGGCGCCCATCGGCTCGGAGTACTTGGTGCCGAAATAGAAGATGTGGCCGACCTCGATGCCGCGGGCCGACACCTGCTTGTCGGCGGGAACCGCAGCGAAGGCGGCTTCGTCGTGCTTCTCGTCGGTGGCGGCATAGAACGACGTCCACTGATCGACGATCGGCTTGAGGTCGCCGCGGAAGTCGGTGTCCTCGGCCGGGATCGGCAGATCGAGCACGTCCTTGTGGCAGAACACCTGGCTCTCGCCGGTCGACGCGAGGATGATGAACTCGTGGCTCATGTCGCCGCCGATCGGGCCCGAGTCGGCGCGCATCGGGATGGCGGTCAGCCCCATCCGCGCGTAGGTGCGCAGATAGGCGACGAACATGCGGTGATAGGCCTCGCGCGCCCGATCCTGATCGACGTCGAAGGAATAGGCGTCCTTCATCAGGAACTCGCGACCGCGCATCACGCCGAAGCGCGGACGCCGCTCGTCACGGAACTTCCACTGGATGTGGTAGAGGTTGAGCGGCAGATCCTTGTAGGAGTGGACGTAGGAGCGGAAGATCTCGGTGATCATCTCCTCGTTGGTCGGACCGTAGAGGAGATCGCGCTTGTTGCGATCCTTGATGCGCAGCATCTCCTCGCCGTAGTCGTCGTAACGGCCGCTCTCGCGCCACAGATCGGCCGACTGCAGCGTCGGCATCAGCACCTCGATGGCTCCGGCGCGGTTCTGCTCCTCGCGGACGATGTCGCCGATCTTGTCGAGCACCTTGAGACCCAGCGGCAGCCACGAATAGATGCCGGCCGACTGCTGGCGGATCATGCCGGCGCGCAGCATGAGGCGGTGGGAGACGATCTCCGCCTCCTTGGGGGTTTCTTTCAGGATCGGCAGGAAGTAACGCGAAAGACGCATGACCGGAAACCTCGCGGGGGAAGCCGGAATCGCTCGCCCCCGGCAGGCGCCACGGGAGCACGAGAATCCCGGCGAAAAGAAGATCGCCGGCGCCACTGGTGAACGAGCGAGGCGGAAAAGACAAGGGTCCGGCGGCGCTCATCCGCTGCGATCGGCGGCAGGCGGCTGATGCACGCCGAGGCCCGGCGAGGACGGAGCGACCGTGCAGGCGCCGTCGGTGCAGGCCGTCGCGCAGCGCGGGACCAGGGCCATCACCTTCTCGAGCGCATCGAGATCGAGCGTCGCCTCGGCCCTGAAGGCGCCGGCATAGGCGAGGTGTTCCTGCTTCAGCTCGTAGCAGGTGGCCCCGACGATATCCATCAGCACCGCGTCCATGCCGGCATCGCGGAAGGCGGCATGGCGCTTGAGGAAGAAGTCCGAGCAGCACATGCCGACGTAGGAGGTCACGCCGCGCGCCCGCATCGCCTCGAGCGTCTCGGAGAGGTGCTCGAAGTTGGTGATGGTGGTGACGTCGAGGCCGCGATCGCGGGCCAGCCGATAGGCGTCGCCGACCTCGCAATGGCCGCAGTCGATACAGTCCGGCGTCGGCCGGAGCGCGCACCACGCCGGCTTGGCGCAGTAGGGCACCAGCACCACCTCGGCGCGCGACAACGCCTCCACCGCATCTCGCGCCCCGCCGGCGAGCATCAGACCTGAGGTCTGGACCGGGTCGAGACCGATCGCGGCGGCGAGCTTCGCCTTGGCCACCGCGCGCTCGGCGAGGCGGACGAGATCACCCGGGGCGAAACCGACGAGGTGCTTCGGATCGAGCCCCGCCGCGAACCTCGCGACCCGCGCCGGCATCTCCACCACCGTCGCACCGTCGAGCGCGGCGGCGAGGCCGGCGGCGACATCGTGCGGTGCGGCGGCGGCATCGGTGGCGAGACGGGCGGCGACGATCCGCGTCTCGGTCGCATCGAGTTCGAGCCGCAGCCGCAACGTCGCCTGGCCGGTCTTGTCCTCGGTCTCGAAGCCGTGGTCGGGCGGCGGGCCCCAGGGATCGACGAGGTCGAGGAGGTTTTCGAGCGGGAGTCCGACCGCCGCCATCGCGTCCCCCGGCACGGCACGTGCGGCGAGCCCTTCGGCGAAGGCGGCGACGATCGCCGCGTCGACCTCGTCCGGCTCCGGCCTCCGGCCGTTGAGCTGCACCAGTGTCGCCACGCGCTCGCGGGCGTGTTCGAGTCCGGTGACCGTGAGCTTCTCGGTCGGCACCAGCAGCGCCGTCAGCGCCGCCCGGACGTCGAAGTCGACGATGAGCGTGGCGAAGAGGAGCGTCGCCGCCCCCTCCTCCGCCACGAAGAGCGAGGCGATCTTGGCGCCGCCGACGACCTCGAGATCGTTCGGCGGACGGAACCGCGTCTCCACCCCGAGCCGTCGGACCGCCGCCGCCAGGAGGGCGGCGCCACGTTCGAGCCGTGCACCGGGGGTGGCACCGAGCCGAACCGAAGGCGCGACGAGCGACACCACCACCTGATCGGCGTCGAGCCACAGAGCCCCGCCCCCGGTCGGGCGCCGCACCACCGGGATCGATTCGGCGCGGCAATGCGAAATCCTGACCTCGCGGGCGAGCGCCTGATCGCGCCCGATGGTCACCGCCGGCTCGGGTCGGCGGATCGCCAGCCGCATCCCCCCGTCGGCCGTACCGCCGCAGCTTTCGAGCGCCGCCCGGTCCTCGGCGAAACAGGCGGCGGCGGCGCGAGGGCGGGTTTCACGGACGACGTGAAGGATCGCCGCGGCGAGACTGCCCGCGTCGCACGCCTTCGCGCTGCCCATCATCGGCAAGCCCCCTTCGTACCCGACGATCCGCGTCCACTCGGCTTCCCCGCTCCGCGGAGCCGGCGCGACGGTCGCACGTCCTCGACCAGAGGCAAGTACGCGATCATCCGCAACTCGTCCATCGCCCGGATCGGCACCATCGACGAGTCGAAATCGGCGGTTTTCCGCCGATTCACGGGTGTGGTGAAAAAATGGCACGATCGCACACAAAAACGTGACAAACCGATTTAGTTCCGCTATGGTCCCCGCCATCAGAAGAGGGCAGGCGAAGACCGGAACGGTACGCTACAAGCCCCCCGAAAATCGCGGTCTAAGTCTCGGGAGGAAAACCCCGGGCGCCCGCATCGGCCCGACAGGGTCGACGGAGCAGCCACTCGAGCCGACGCTATCGGGAGCGTGGGAGCGAGGTCAGGGGTCGGACGCGTAACTGTCGGAAAGCAAGGCTCCGCAAGGCGCCTTGCTTTTTTATTCGCCGGACCGCTCGACATCTACCGAAGCACCGTCGCGAAGACCGACGTGGACGCGAAGAGCCCGACCGTCGGGTGACGGCCGGGCTCCCGGAAAGTTCGCGGACTCGCCTCGGTTCAGCCGACGATCTCGAGGCCGGAGAAGAAGAAGGCGATCTCTTCCGCCGCCGTCTCGGGGGCATCGGAGCCGTGCACCGAGTTCTCACCGATCGACAGGGCGAAGTCCTTGCGGATGGTACCCTCGGCGGCGTTGGCCGGATTGGTGGCGCCCATCACTTCGCGGTTCTTGGCGATCGCGCCTTCGCCCTCGAGCACCTGGGCGACGATCGGCCCCGACGACATGAACTCGGTCAGTTCGCCGAAGAACGGACGCGCCGCATGGACGGCGTAGAACTGCTCGGCCTGACGCTTCGACAGCCACAGCCGCTTGGAGGCGACGACGCGCAGGCCGGCGGCTTCGAAGCGCGCCACGATCTGGCCGGTGAGGTTGCGCTTGGTGGCGTCGGGCTTGATCATCGAGAAGGTGCGTTCGATCGCCATCTGAGGAGTTCCTCTTCTGTCTGCAGTCGGGAAACGGCCGATGTCTCGGCGGGTGGCGCGCTCTTAGCACCGCGCGCGGTCCCCGCCAAGGCGGCGGCCGAGAAATCGCCGGCGCCGGGTGACGGCAGGGGTGGCGCGTCACGGCCGCTCGCCGCCCCCCCGGCCGGGCACATAGATGTAACCGGCGCCGCGCACGGTGCGGATGAAGGTCGGCTCGCTCGGGTCGGGCTCGATCTTGCGGCGGATCCGGGTGATGCGCACGTCGATCGCCCGGTCGAAGGCTTCCGGATCGCGGGCGTTGGCGAGATCGAGCAGGCGTTCGCGCGACAGCACCCGGTTGGGGTGATCGAGGAACGCCTTGATCAACAGGAACTCCGAGGCGTGCAGGACGGTTTCGACGCCGGTGGACCGATCGATCAGGCGGCGGCTGGCGAGATCGAGAACGCGGTCGCCGAAGGCGACGGTCTCGGCCGCGGGCGAGGTGACCGGTGCGGTAGGCGGCACGGACGGGTGCGCCGTGGCGGGCGGTGGCGGAGCGGCGACCCGCCGCAGCACCGAGCGGACGCGCGCCACCAGTTCACGTAGCTCGGCCGGCTTGGCGAGATAGTCGTCGGCGCCGAGTTCGAGGCCGACGACGCGATCGATCGGGCTCGCCGTCGAGGTCAGCATGATCACCGGTACCCCCCCGCGCACCTCTTTCAGCCAGCGCAGCACCGAGAGACCGTTCTCGCCCGGCATGTGCAGGTCGAGGACCACCAGATCGGGAATGCGGCCCTCCATCTCGGCGCGCAACGCCGCCCCGCCGTCGAGCGCGACCACCTCGAAGTCGTGGAGCGCGAGGTAGTCGGCGACGGTCTCGCGGGTGTGGGGATCGTCGTCGACGACGGCGATCAGCGCTTCGGTCGTCATCGTCCCTCCTCCACGGCCGCCGGCACGATCGCCGGCAAGATGATCTCGAAGACGGCGCCGGCGCCACCTTCGGCGTTGAGCGCGCCGATGTGGCCGTCGTGCAGGCGGACGATCTCGTGGGCGATCGACAGGCCGAGGCCGGTCGAACCCTCGCCGCCGGTCGGCTGGGCCGAGAGCCGCTGGAAGCGTCCGAAGAGCCGGCCGAAATCCTCCGGCGACAGGCCGGGTCCCTGGTCGGCGACCGTGACCACCGCCCTGTCGGCGACGGACCGCACCACCACCTCGGTGGTGCCACCGATCGGACCGTATTTGACCGCGTTGGAGACGACGTTCTCGACGGCGTCGCGCAGGCGATCGGGGTCGCCGACGATCGACACCGAGGTGTCGGCGCGCCCGATCAACGTCTGCGACTTACGGGCGGCCAGCGGCCGCAGGTGATCGACGACGTCGAGGACGAGGTCGGCGAGGTCGAAGCGGACCTTCCGGATGGTGATCTCCAGCGCGTCGGTGGCGGCCTGCCCGACGAGATCGCCGATCATCCGGTTCATCGCCTCGGCCGGCGCGCGGATCTTGCCGACCTCGGTCTTCAGCCGCACCGTGTCGATGCCGGGTTTGTCGAGCAGTTCGCCCAGGATCTCGGCACGGCCCAGAATGGCGGCGATCGGGTTCTTGAGGTCGTGGGCGACCATGCCGAGCAACTCGATCTTGAACTCGTTGGCCCGGCGCAGGATCTCTCGCTGCTCGGCGAGACGCCTCGCGGCCTCGCTCAATTCCCGCGTCCGCGCCTCGACCCGGCCCTCCAGCTCGAGATTGGCGACCTGCAACTGCTCGAACAGCCGGACGTTCTCGAAGGCCACCGACAGCTTGCCGCAGAACACCTCGACCAGTGCCCGATCGGTCGGCGACAGATGCTTGGCGACATCGAGGACGACGGCGATCTCGCGGCCGCTCGTCGTCCGGATGTAGAGCACCGACAGGCGATCGAAGAAGCAGTGATGACGTTCGGCGAAGGCGGCGTCGATGGCCGAGCGGGTGTCGCGGTCGAGGCCGCCGCCGGTACCGGTGACCGTCAGGGCGGAGAAGACGCCGGATCCGGCGATCACCGCCAGATCGCCGTCGCCCGGTCCCTCGGGGCGATCGCGGATCACCAGCATCCCGGCGCAGTCGACCTCGAGCAAGGAGGCGACCTGGGTCAGCACGCCCTCGGCGAAGCGCTGCATCGAGCGCGTGTCGAAGAGCGCCGTCGCCGCGTCGATGATGATCTCCAGACCGCGCCGCGTCTCCTCCATGCGCAGGAGCTGCTGATGGGCGCGGATGGCCGAGGTCAGCGCGGTGAACAGCTTGTCGGCGGTGAGTTCGGTCTTCGCCTTGTAGTCGTTGATGTCGTAGTCGACGATGACCCGGCGTTCCGGCGCCTGACCGGGTTGGCCGGTGCGCAGGATGATGCGGACGAGTTCGTTGCGCAGCTCGCGGCGGACGAAGCCGACGAGATCGAGACCGGCGGTCTCCGTCTCCATCACCACGTCGAGCAGGATCACCGCCAGATCGGGATGGGCACGGATCAGCTCGCGACCTTCCGCCGCCGAGTGAGCGGAGAGGATCTCGAGGCCCTGACCGGCGAGCGCATAGTCGTAGAGGGCGAAGCGCGTTCCGTCGTGCACCGCCGGATCGTCGTCGATCACCGCGATCTTCCAGGTGCGCGTCGGCCGTTCCGCCTCGCTCTCGCCCTCTTCGGCGAAGACCACCAGGTCCTCGTCGTTCATGCGATGCCCTCCTTCGTCCGGTCGCGCCCCGGCTCCGCCTCGTCCGCGGGCGCGCTCGTCGGCAGGGTGATCCGGAAACGACACCCTCTCCCGGGCGCCGTCTCCAGCGCGATCCGCCCACCCAGGCGGTGCGTGACGATGTTGTAGACGATGTGCAGCCCCAATCCACTCCCCCCGGCGCCGCGGCGGGTGGTGAAGAACGGTTCGAAGGCGCGGCGCGACACTTCGGCGCTCATGCCCACCCCGTCGTCGGCGAAGTCGATCGCGACCCGGTCACCGTCGAGACGGCGGGCGGTGAGCATCATGTGGCCGGCGGGGGTCCCCTCCGGCCAGGCGTGGGTCACGGCATTGACGAAGAGATTGGTGACCACCTGCCCCCAGGCACCGGGATAGCTGTCGAGAACGAGGCCCGCGGGGATGTCGAGGTCGAAACCGATGCCGCTCGGCTTCAGGCTCGGCCGCAGGCTCGAGGCGATCTGGGCGGTGGCGTCGGCGAGATCGAAGGCACGGCGCTCCGAATGGGTGCGATCGACCGCCACCTGTTTGAACGATTGCACCAGCTCTCCGGCGCGGGTCAGGTTGGCGACCAGTTGGCGGGCGGCGTCGCGGGCACCGGCGACGAACTCGTCGAGACGCGACCGCCGGACCTGCCCGCTCGCCACGTCCGCTTCGAACTGTGCGACGCGGCGTTCGAGGCTCGAAGCGACGGTGAGGCCGATACCGACCGGGTTGTTGACCTCGTGGGCGACGCCGGCGACGAGACCGCCGATGGCGGCGAGTTTCTCGGCTTCGATCAGGTTGCGCTGGGCCTCGGCCAGCTCGGCGAGCGCCCGCTCGGCCGCCTCCTTGGCGCGGCGCATGTCGTCTTCGGCGGCGCGCCGGGCGGTGACGTCGTAGATCCAGAAGACATGGGCGGAGCGCCCGGCGAATTCGATCGACCGCACCTCGACGAGGCCCCACCAGGTCGAACCGTCGCGGCGGCGCATCAGCGCCTGCCAGCCCGAGACGCCGCCGCCCCGCAGCACCGCATCGGAGAGCCTGACGGCATCCTCCGGGTCGGCGAAATGGTCGCGCGGACGTGGCGGTTCGGCGCCGGCGCCGCCGGGAAGGCCGAAGAGCTCGTCGTAGCGGTGGTTCCGGAAGGCCGGACGGCTGTCGCCGGCGGCGAGGATGGCGATGCCGATCGGACTCGTCTCCAGCATTCCGTACCAGCGACGCTCCTCGGCGGCATGCTCCTCCTCGAGACGCCGGAAGCGGGCGACCTCCTGACGGAACACCTCGACGGAGCGCGACATGGCGCCGATCTCGTCGGCGGCCGTGAGGCCGGGGACGCGACGTTGCACGTCGCCGGCCACGACCGCCGCCATGGCGTCGCCGACGGAGGCCAGCGGCACGCGGATCGAATGGGCGACGACGAGCGAAGCGGCGAGACTGAGGGCGGCGAAGGCTCCCGCCAGCAGAACGAAATGCCCGGCGGCGCCGGCGAGCAGCCGGTCGAAACGGCGGATGGCGTCGCGCTCGAATTCGGTCTGGCGATCGACAGCGGCGACGAGCAGCGCGATCATCTCGGCACGGTTGGCTTCGAGCAGGCCGCTGAGCCAACGGGCGCGGCGATCGGCGATGTCCTCGAGCCGTCCGAAGATGGCGTCCATGGTGACGATCTCGGGCAGGAACCGTTCGACCGCATAGCCGCGCGCGTCGGGAGACGGCGAGCGTCCGATCTCCCGCAGTGTCGCGGCGAAGATGTCGCGGGCGCGGCGTGCCGCCTGGAGCTGCTCCCCGCGCCGATCGTGGCGATAGGCGACGAGGTTGACCCGGAATTCGGCGAAGCCGTCGTAGGCGACGGCGACCAGCGGCCGCAACACCAGATCGCCGGGGCGAATGGCGAGATCGAGAGCATCGAGGCGCGCGCGCACCGACGGAACGAGGTCGGCGAACTCGGTCTCGTAGAGCAGGCGGATATCGATCTCCAGACCGCGCAGGTCGTCGTAGGCGAAGAGATAGCGGCGCGCCAGTTCGGCGAACTCGGCGAGGTCGCCACCTCCGGCAGCGCGGATGTCGCCGAGGCTGCGCAACAGAACCGCGGTGAATCGCGCCTTGGATGCCTCGACGTCGGCGCGATGCTGTTCGTCCGGGCGATCGAGGAAGGCCCGGACCTCGCGGTGCAGGGCATGGACGGCGCGTTCGAGGTCGAACAGGGCTTCGTCGATCGCGTGCGCGGCCCGCAGGTCCGCCCAGGCATGGCGCAACTCCCCGCCCGACCAGCCCATCGCGGCGGCCAGCGCCACCAGTGCCACGACGTTGACGACGACGACGAGGGCGATGCGACGGCCGATCGAGGTGCGACGCAGGAGGTCGACGGCGGCGGAGACCCCCGCCCGCCGCGGTAGCGACCGTGGATCGACGGATCCCATGGTCATCCCGACGTCGCTCCCTCGCATCGATCGCGGTCGACCGCGACGTCGGGACCTGCCGTTACGGTCTCGACGAGGCGAGTGAACCGCTCGGCTCGCAGGGCGTCAACCATCCCCGGCTTCGTCCGGTCGGCGATCCTCACTTCGCCCGGAAATCGCGGAAGCCGATGTCGGGAGCCGAGGTGTTGTGAGTGGAGGGCACCGTGCGGGTGAAGGCGACGTCCGCCGCCTTGCCGTCCTTGTAGTCGACGACCACGGTCGAGGTCGGGGCGCCGCCCGGCGCGACGCGCACCACCGTCTCGGCGGTATCGGCGTTGCCCGGCGCGACATACATCGAGCGCAGGCCGGCGAAGGGCAACTTCGAGAGATCGACGCCGTCGAAGCCGACCTCGACCGCGGCGGTACCGACCTCGATCCGCTTCAACGCCACCGTGGCCTTGCCGCCGGCGGCGAATTCGATGGTGAAGGCCACCGTCTTCGGATCGAAGGCGACCGACTTGTAGGCGACGAAGGGCCGGGTGCTCTCTTCGACCGGGCCGAACAGGAACGACGAGCCGTAGGCGACTTCGCGCATGCGGAACGGCGGCAGCGCCTTGAGGCGCCAGTAGCCGTCCTGCGGATAGAACACCAGGAACTCGATCGGCCCGGCCGGCGTCTTGCGCCACAGCTGGACGAGATGGAGGAAGTTCTGGGTGAGCTTGCCGACCTTCACCGGCACCACCGTCGGGCGCCAGAAGTCGGGATAGACCACGCCCTTGAGGACGTATTCGTCGTCTTCCCACAGCGTCGCCGTCGGCGGGGTGTAGTGCGAGCCGTCGGCGCCGCCCGAATGGCCGAAGGTGCAGCCGGAGAAATCCGGCGCGGTGCTGTCGCGCACGATCGTGTCGACGTAGGCCGGCGTCTTGGCCTCGACGGTGAAGCGGGCGACCTCGTTCGAGGTCAGCGTGTAATAGACGTTGTCCTCCTCGGCGCAGGGGGTCTTGTAGGAGCGGTTGTGGACGTCGACCGCGATGGGGTCGCCGGCCGCCGCAACGCTCGCCGCCGACATCGCCATCGCGAAGGCCCACGCACCGGCCCATCTCCTCATCGCCATAGTCGCTCTCCCGCAGGTGCGGTCCGTCGGCGACGGACCCGTTCGTCGTGGTGGTAGCGGTGACCGGGATTCTCGGCAAGAGCAAGGCCTCTGCCCTCGCATCGCCATGGTCGCACACCCATCTGGAAGGTTCCCGACCCGCGCCCCAGGAGAGTTCTTTGGCCGATCCGGACCCGACCCGTAGCGGCGCGCCGCGCCACCCTCTGATCCGTGCACTGCTGCGACTGCCGCTCCTTCTCGCCGCGACGATCTACTTCCTGATCGACGACGTGGTGCTCGCCGCCGTCCGGCCGATCGTCGCCTGGGCCTCGCGGTTGCGCCTCTTCGCCCGGCTGGGCGAGGCGATCCACCGGTTGCCGCCCTATCCGACACTGGTTCTCTTCCTGGTGCCCTTCGTCGTACTGGAACCGTTCAAACTGTGGGCGCTGTGGCTGATCGGCACCGGCCGCTTCGGCCCCGGCGCAGTGATGTTGGCCACTTCGCACCTCGTCTCGATCGTATTGGTCGAGCGCCTGTTCCACGCCACCCGCGACAAACTCCTCGCCATCGGCTGGTTCGCCCGCATCCACGGCTGGGTCATGACCCTCTACGACCTGTCGCTCGGTCGGCTCCGGGCGACGGCGGCATGGCGGATCGCTTCGGCCATCCTCGGTCGTGTCCGCGCCGCGGTTCGCAGGGGCGTCCTGCCGCTGCGGGTGGCGGTGCGCGCGATCGCACGCCGGCTCCGGCAGGCGTTCGCCGCGCTCCGCGCCTGGGCCGCACACGCGGCGGACCGCTGATCAGGCGGCCTCGCCCGGTGGCGGGGTCCGTCCGGCGAGCGGACGTTCTTCCAGGAAGAGGAAGATGACGAATCCGGCGAGCTGGCCGACCGCTGCGGCGGCGAAGATCGCCCGGAAGGTCTCACCGGCGAGTTGCGCGTGAGCCGCGTCGACCGAGTGGTGGCCGCCGGCCTCGATCGCCGCGCCGAGGCCGGAGGAGAGGAAGATCGCCCCGAGCGCGGCGACCACCACCACCGTGCCGAGCGACCGGAAGAACGCGTGGGTGGCGGTGGCGATACCGAGATCGCGCCGCTCGACGGCGTTCTGCACCGCCACGGTGGAGAGCGGGAAGAGCATCCCGATTCCGAGCCCGGCGGCCCCGAGCAGCCCCTCCGCCGCCCAGAACGGCAACACCGCCGCCCCCGCCGCCAAGCCCGCCACGGCGACGATGCCGAGGGCCGAGCCGACCAGCATCAGCCGCTTGTAACGCGGCACCCGCAAGAGCGCCCGGCCACCGACGTTGGCGCCCGTCACCGTCCCGAGGGTGAGCGCGATCAGGCCGAAACCGGCGTTCGCGGCGCCGAAGCCGTGCACCTGCTCGAGCCAGATCGGCACCCACACGGTGAGCGACAGCCACGATCCCATGACGAAGAACATCGCCGACGTGGTCACTGCGATCACCGGGTTGCGGAATACCGCGAGCGGGATCAACGCATCTTCGGATCGCACCATCTGCAGGCCGAACAGGCCGAAACAGACGACCGCCGCCGCCGCCAGACCGAGGATGGTCGGCGAGGCCCACGGCAGACTGCCGCCACCCCAGGTCAGCGCCAGCATCAGCGCCACCGTTCCGACGACGATCAGCGCCGCGCCGTACCAGTCGAGACGTTGCGGCCGATGCACGTCGGGGAGATGGCGCATGGCGCGGTGGATCATCGTCACCGCCACCGCCGCCACCGGCAGGTTGATCCAGAAGATCAGCGACCAGTGCAGATGCTGGGCGAAGACGCCGCCGATGATCGGGCCCGAGACGCTCGCCGTCGCCCAGACGAGCGAGATCCACCCCATGAAGCGGCCGCGCTCGCGCGGCGGCACCACGTCGCCGATCACCGTCTGGACGAGACTGATCAGCCCGCCGCCGCCGAGCCCCTGCACCGCCCGGCCGAGCACCAGCAGCGTCATGTTCGGCGCCGCGGCGCAAAGGATCGATCCGAGGGTGAAGACGCCGACGGCGGTGTAGAGCGTCGGCCGCCGGCCGCGCAGGTCGGCGAGCTTGCCGTAGAGCGGGGTGACGGCGGTCGAAGTCAGGAAGTAGGCCGAGACCACCCAGGAGAGATAGTCGACGTCACCGAGAGCGGTCCCGATGGTCGGCAGCGCCGGCGCGACGATGGTCTGGTCGAGCGCCGCCAACATGAGCACGGTGAGCGCACCGAGGACGATCGACAGGCGCTCGCGCTCGCCGAGCGTGGGAGTGGCGTCCGACATGGGACCGTCCGTGATGAGGCCGCCGAGGCGGCCGGCCGGGAAAACCGGCCCCTCGACGACCGCCCCCGGCCGCCGGCTCCGCCGGAAAGATGCGCGCACTCTAGAGCCGATTCGTCCGGCCGGATACGCGGATCACCGTATGTGCGCCATGCGGCGTACGCCGGTCGCAGCGCGATGGCACGGCGTGACGGGTCGGCTCGTCAGCCCTTCGCTCGGGCGTCGGCCAGCGCCCCGGGCATCGCCGTGGCGAGCAGGTCGAGGTCGGCGTCGGTGCCGGCTGAGAGGCGGATGCAGCGGTCCATCGGCGCCAGCCATGGCTTGCGGACGAAGAGATCGCGGGCGATCAACCCGTCGAGCACGGCCCGCGCGAAGGCACCGTCGCGCCCACAGTCGACGGCGACGAAGTTGGTGGCCGACGGCAGCGAGCTCAGGCCGTTGTCGACGGCGATCGCCGCGATCCGTGCCTTGGACCGGCTCACGCTGGTGACGACGTGGTCGAGCCACGCGCCGTCTGCGAGCGCCGCGAGCGCCCCGGCCTGGGCGATGCGGTTGACGCCGAAGTGGTTGCGGATCTTGTCGAAGGCCTTCGCCACCTCCGGCGCGGCGATGCCGTAGGCGACCCTGAGGCCGGCCATGCCGTAGGCCTTGGAGAAGGTGCGGAAACGGATGATGCGCGGATCGTCCGGATCGATGGTGGTGGGCAGGGTGCCCTCCGGCGCGAACTCGCCATAGGCCTCGTCGAGGATGAAGAGCGCGCCCTCCGGCACCCGGTCGAGCTCGCGCGCCACCTCCTCGCCCCACCACCACGTCGCCATCGGATTGTCCGGGTTGGCGAAGTATCCGAGCGGCGCGTCCTCGGCGATCAGCGCGTCGACGAGACCCGGCAGGTTCTCCCGGTCGTCGACGTAAGGTACCCGCACGAAGCGAGCTCCGTGGCCGGCGATGTGATAGTCGAAGGTCGGGTAGCCGCCCTGCGAGGTGACGATCGGCGTGCCCGGATCGGCCATCAGCCGCACGGTGAGGCCGAGCAGCCCGTCGATGCCCTCGCCGACCACGATGTTCTCCGGCCGCACCCCGACGTGTTTCGCCAGCGCCGCCTTGAGATCGTGGTTCTCGGGGTCGCCGTAGAGCCAGGATTCGGTCGCGGCCGCCGCCCGCATCGCCGCGATCGCCTTCGGGCTCGGGCCGAAGACACTCTCGTTGGCGCCGATACGAGCCGCGAAGAGCCGTCCGCGCGTCCGCTCGATCGCCTCGGCACCGACGAAGGGCACGGTCGACGGCAGGCTCGCCATCAGCGGCGTGAAACGGGGCGATGTCATCTCGGGCGCGTCCTCTCGGGCTCGCGGCAGTCGTCCGCGGCGGGTGTTTCCCTTCCATAGCGCGACGGCGCGGCGCCGCGGAAGTCGATTTCGTGCCGCTGCCGCCTTGATCCGAACACGAACTTCGGGCAGAAGGCGCTCGCGACGTCGTCGAAGCTCGGGTTCATCCCGCCGACGAAGGTCGGGAGATGCGTGACGGACGCCACGCGCGGCACGGACGGACGAAGATCCGTCGGGCTCGCGGATCGTGTCCTCTCCCCGACCGTTCGATCGCTCTGCACCCGACAAGCCCCATTCACGCGGGGATCGTCATCCGATCCCGACGCGCGCCCCCTCGTCCCGAGGCCGCGGCGCGCGGTGGCTTTTCGCATATGAAAGACCCGATTTGACCAGGTTCACCGATTTCGGCCTCGCCGAACCCATCCTCGCCGCGCTCACCACCGCCGGTTACGAGACCCCCACCCCGATCCAGGCGCAGGCCGTCCCGGTCGTCATGACCGGCCGCGACCTTCTCGGCATCGCCCAGACCGGCACCGGCAAGACCGCCGCCTTCGCCCTGCCGACCATCCACCGGCTTTCCGCCGAGCGTCGCCGTCCCGGCCCGCACGGCTGCCGGTCGCTGGTGCTCGCCCCCACCCGCGAACTCGCCTCGCAGATCGCCGAGAGCTTCCGCACTTATGCGGCGAACCTGCCGCTCACCGTCGAGGTCGTCTTCGGCGGCGTCTCGATCGGCCGCCAGGAGCGCGCTCTCCAGCGCGGCGTCGACGTTCTCGTCGCCACGCCCGGCCGCCTGCTCGATCTCGTCGATCGCGGCACCTGCCGCCTCGACGCGGTCGAAGTGCTGGTTCTCGACGAGGCCGACCAGATGCTCGACCTCGGCTTCATCCACGCCCTGAAGCGCATCGCCAAGCTGGTGCCGAAGAAGCGCCAGTCGCTGTTCTTCTCCGCCACCATGCCGCAGGCGATCGCCAGCCTCGCCGCCAACTACCTGACCGATCCGGTCGAGGTCGCGGTGGCGCCGGTCGCCTCGACCGTCGACCGCGTCACGCAGGGCGTCTACTTCTGCGAGACGCGCGAGAAGCAGGTGCTGCTGCAGGATCTCCTCTCCGATCCGGCCTTCGACCGGGTCATCGTCTTCACCCGTACCAAGCACGGTGCCGACCGGGTGGTGAAGAATCTCGCCCGCGCCGGCATCGAGGCCGCCGCCATCCACGGCAACAAGAGCCAACCGCAGCGCGAGAAGGCGCTCGCCGCCTTCCGCGACGGCGAGATCGGCGTGCTGATCGCCACCGACATCGCCGCCCGCGGCATCGACATCGACGGCATCTCCCACGTCGTCAACTTCGACCTGCCCAACATCCCGGAGAGCTATGTCCATCGCATCGGCCGCACCGCGCGCGCCGGCGCCGGAGGCTCGGCCGTCTCCTTCTGCGACACCGAGGAGCGGGCATATCTGAAGTCGATCGAGCGGCTCATCCGCCGCACCGTGGCGAAGCTCACCCTGCCGGCGAACCTCGCCGCCCGCGCCGCCGTCCAGGCCAAGGAGAGTCGCCGCGAGATCGACGACGACGTCCTCGCCCCGCGTGGCCACCATCACGCCGGCCGGCCGCGCGACGACCGCCGTGGCGGTGACAAGCGTCCCGCCAAGGCCGAGACGCAGGCCCGCGAAGCCGCGCCGCGCGGCCGCCGTGGCCCGCGCGAGGAGTTCCGCGCCCGCGACGAGCATCATCGGTCGCGTGACGAGGCCCACCGGCCGCGCGAGGAGAACCGCCGCCGCGACGAGCCGCGCCGCCGCGACGAGGCTCCGGCGAAGTCGATGCGCGACACCCGCCACGGTGAGCCGGTCGGCAACCGCGGCGGTCACGCCACCCCGCGCGACCACGTCCACCGCGATCGCCCGTCCCAGGGCGAGGCGCGACGCGACGGCGGCCGGGGCGGCGATCGGCCGATGACCCGCCGCGACGACGGTCGGGCACAGTCGCGTGGCGATCGGCCGCGCGGGCCCCGTCGCGACGGCTGATCGGATCGTGCACGATACCAACTCCGGAGCCCCGGTGTGGCCCTGCCGCTCCGGGGCGTCACCCGTCTGGGGTCCGCGCCGGCGGCGGCCCTCGACGCCGTCGTCTTCACCGCTTCGATTGACTTCTCCGCGGCCCGGCCCTTATGTCGAGCCCACGACGGTCTTCCGATGCCGATCGGAAGTGAAAAGGGAACGCGGTCCCGTCAGGGGATGCCGCGGCTGCCCCCGCAACTGTGAGCGGTGAGCGACGCGCCGAAGTGCCACTGGGGAGCTCCCCGGGAAGGCGGCGCCGAGCCGAGATCCGCGAGCCAGGAGACCTGCCGTCGCGTGGCCCATCCCCGATCCGCCGGTGGGGCGGAGAAAGAGGACCGACGTGACCGCATCCCCGCTTCCCCCGGCTCCGGCCGACGCCGTTCCCGCCCCCGTACCACGCGGCGGGGCGCCGACGACCGTGCTCGTCTGCGTCACCTGTCGCCGCGCCGAGGACACGCCCGACGCCCCGCGCGCCGGCGCCCGCCTCGCCGAGGCGCTGACCGCCGCCGCCGAGACCCGCGGCAACGTCCGCGTCGTCCCCGTCGAGTGCCTGTCGGTGTGCAAGCGGCCGGTGACCGTCGGCTTCGGCGCGGCCGAGAAATGGACCTACGTCTACGGCGACTTCGCCGCCGACGCCGCGCCCACCATCCTCGATGCCGCCGCCCTCTACGGCGCCGCACACGACGGCCTCATCCCGTGGAAGAGCCGCCCGGACGCCCTCAAGAAAGGCGTGGTGGCTCGCATTCCGCCCCTCTTCGCGCCGACCGAGGCCCAGCCATGACCCCCTATTCCAAGATCCCGGTCACCATCGTCACCGGCTTCCTCGGCGCCGGCAAGACGACGCTGATCCGCCACCTGATCGAGAACGCCCGCGGCCGCCGTCTGGCGCTGGTGATCAACGAATTCGGCGACGTCGGCGTCGACGGCGAGATCCTGAAGTCCTGCGAGAGCGACGCCTGCGAACCGCGAGCGATCGTCGAACTCGCCAACGGCTGCCTCTGCTGCACCGTCGCCGACGACTTCCTGCCCGCCATCGAAGGACTGCTGGCGCTGCCGAACCGCCCCGACCACATCGTCGTCGAGACCTCCGGCCTCGCGCTCCCCAAGCCGCTGATCAAGGCCTTCGACTGGCCGGAGATCCGGGCGAAGCTCACCGTCGACGGCGTCGTCGCGGTGGTCGACGGCCGCGCCGTGATCGACGGCCGTTTCGCCGACGATCCCGACGCGGTGCTGGCCCAGCGCGCCGAGGATGCCTCGATCGATCACGACAACCCGCTGGAGGAGGTCTACGAGGACCAGTTGCTGGCCGCCGACCTCGTCGTGGTCAACAAGGCCGATCTCCTCGCCGAGGCCGATCTCACGGCGATCGAGGCCGAGATCCGCAAGGCGATCCCGCGCGCCGTCAAGGTGGTGACCGCCGCCGAGGGCCGGGTCGATCCGGCGGTGGCGCTCGGCCTCTTCGCCGCCGCCGAGGACGACCTCGCCGCCCGCCCGTCGCATCACGAGATCGAGGGCGACCACGACCACGACGACTTCGACACCTTCGTGGTGGACGTCGCCCCGGCGCGCGATCCGGCTTCGCTGGTGGAGCGGCTGATGGCCGTCGCCGAGAGCCACGACGTGTTGCGCATCAAGGGCTTCGTCGCGGTCGAGGGCAAGCCGATGCGCCTCCTCGTCCAGGGGGTGGGCACCCGCTTCCGCCACCAGTTCGATCGTCCCTGGGCCCCGGGCGAGCCCCGCGCCGGCCGCCTCGTGGTGATCGCCGAGAAGGGCCTCGACGAAGCCGCCGTCCGCGCCGCGCTGGCGGCGTGAGGCGGAGCCACGGGAGCCGTCGATGCACCTCGTCGCCGACACGATCCGCTCGCTGGACGACACCGTCCAGGCGGTCGATCTCGGCCAGACGCCGGGCGAGGTGGCGTTCCTCTCCTTCTCCGACTCGGACCTCGGCCTCGTCGCCGCCGTCCATGCCGGCCGGGCGGATCTGCCGAGCCTGCGCCTCGCCTCGCTCGCCGACCTGCGCCATCCCTATTCGGTCGACCTGTGGCTCGACGCGGTCGGGCGGAAGGCGCGCTTCGTCCTCGTCCGCCTCCTCGGCGGGCTCGACTACTGGCGCTACGGCGTCGACGAACTCGCCGCCGCCGCCCGCGCGCGCGGCTTCGATTTCGCCGTCGTGCCGGGCGACGCCCGCGACGACATGCGCCTCGACGCCGCCGCGACCCTGCCGGTCGACGATCTGCGCCGTCTGTGGCGCTGGTTCCAGGAGGGCGGCCCGGAGAACGTCGCCTCGGCGCTCGGCTGGATCGCCGTCCGCCTCGGCCGCGCCGCACCCTGGGAGGAGCCGACGCCGCTCCCCGCCCACGGCCGCTTCGCCCCGGCCTGCCGCGAGGGCGACGGGCCGTTGGCGCTGGTCACCTTCTACCGCTCCTTCGTCACCGCCGCCGACACCGCCCCGATCGAAGCGCTGGCGGAAGCACTCGCCGCCCGCGGCTTCGCCGTCCGCGCCGAATACGTCACCTCGCTCAAGGACGGCCGCGTCGTCGAGGGACTGGGGAGGCTGATCGACGACCTCGCCCCGGCGATCGTGATCAACACGACCGCCTTCTCCGCCCGGCTCGACGACGGCTCCTCGGTGTTGGAGCGCGCCGGCGTGCCCGTCCTCCAGGCGGTGCTCGCCACCTGTGAGCGCCCGGCCTGGGAGGCGTCGTCGCGCGGCCTCGGGGCGAGCGATCTCGCGATGAACCTCGTCCTCCCCGAGATCGACGGCCGCATCGCGACGCGCGCCATCTCCTTCAAGGGCCGCGAGGAGCGTTCGGAAGCGCATCAGTTCGCCCGCGCCGTCCATGTGCCGGACGAGGGCGGCATCATCGCGGTGGCCGATCTCGCCCGCGCCTGGGTCGACCTCGCCGCCGAACCTCGCGCCGAGCGCCGCCTCGCGGTGGTCGTCTCCGACTACCCCGCCAAGGGCGGCCGCACCGCCTACGCCGTCGGCCTCGACACCCCGGCGAGCCTCGCCGCCATCGCCGAGGACCTGCGCGAGGCGGGATATGCGGTGGGCGACGTGCCGGAGCCGGACGCCCTGATGCGGGCGCTGGAGGGGCGGAGCGCCCTCGACAGGCCCAGCCCCCCCTCCCTGTCCCTCCCCCTCCAGGGGCGAGGGGACGATGCGGAACCGACCGTCGTTTCGCAGATGCCCGAGCCCGCGGGAAAGGCGGCGGATCTCCGCGAAAGCTTCACCATCGAGAGAACGGATCCGTCGTATCGGATATCCGCGTCGCCACGCCGAACGACGTCGGAACCGTCTTCGCCGCTCGCCGCGACCATCCCCTCCCCCCTGGAGGGGGACGGCCAGGGAGGGGGGGCTGAACGTCGCGACGATCGCAGCGCCGAGTGGGGTACCCTCCCCCTTGCTGCCTACCGCCCCCTCTTCGCCACCCTCCCCGAACCCTTTTGCGCCTCCGTCCTCGCCGCCTGGGGCGACCCCGCGTCCGATCCCGACGTCGCCGACGATGCCTTCCACTTCGCCGCGCTCGATCTCGGGGCGCTGACCGTCGCCGTCCAGCCCGATCGCGGCCGCGAGCACGACCGCAAGGCCGAGTATCACGACACCTCGATCCCACCGCGCCACGGCTACGTCGCCTTCTATCTGTGGCTTCGCGAGATCGTCGGCATCGACGCGATGATCCATCTCGGCACCCACGGGACGCTCGAATGGCTGCCGGGCAAGGCCGCCGCGCCCTCCCCGGCCTGCGCTCCCGCCGCGGTGCTCGGGGCCGTGCCGGTCGTCTACCCCTTCGTCGTCAACAATCCTGGCGAAGCGGCACAGGCGAAGCGCCGGATCTCCGCCGTCACCGTCGGCCACATGACGCCACCGCTCACCCGCGCCGGCTCCCACGGCGCCGCGGCCGAGATCGAGGCGCTGCTCGACGAATTCTCCCAGGCCCAGACCCTCGACGCCCGTCGTGCCAAACTGCTCGCCGCGACCATTCTGGAGAAGGCACGTGACACCGGGCTGGCCGCCGAGAGCGGCGTCACCACGGCCACCGACGAGGCCGAGGCCTTGACCCGGCTCGACGCCTGGCTCTGCGACCTCAAGGACGCCCGCATCGGCGACGGACTGCACATCTTCGCCCGCCCGCCCGCCCCGGCCCTGCGCGCCGCCTCGATCGAGGCCCTCTCCGAAGGGCAGACGGCGGAGGCGGTCGCCGGTCTCGAGGCGCGATTGGAAGCCTGCGCCGAGGCCGAGCGGCGCGGCCTGATCGCCGCCCTCGACGGACGTTTCCTCGCCCCCGGCCCGGCCGGCGCCCCGTCGCGTGGCCGTCTCGACGTTCTGCCCACCGGCCGTAATCTCTACGCCGTCGACCCGCGCGGCGTGCCGACCCGCACCGCCTGGGAGATCGGCAGACGCACCGCCGACGAGGTCATCGCCGCCTACGTCCAGGATCACGGCGACTGGCCGCGCCGCATCGTCCTCGACCTGTGGGGCTCGGCGACCATGCGCACCGGCGGCGACGATCTCGCCCAGGCCTTCGCGCTGATGGGCGTGCGCCCCGTCTGGGACGCCGCGACCGCCCGCGTCTCCGGCTTCGAGATCCAGGTGCCGGCGAAGCTCGGCCGACCGCGCGTCGACGTGACGCTTCGCGTCTCCGGCCTCTTCCGCGACGTCTTCCCGGCCCAGATCGCCCTCTTCGACGAGGCGGTCCGCGCCGTCGCCGCCCTCGACGAAGCGGACGAGGACAATTCGCTGGCGGAAACCCGCCGCGCCGGCGCCACCCGCGACGAGGACGCCTTCCGCGTCTTCGGCACCGCGCCGGGCGCCTACGGCGTCGGCCTGTCGACCACGGTGGCGACCGGCGCCTGGGAGTGCCGCGACGAACTCGGCGCCCGGTATCTCGCCGCCTCGAGCCACGCCTACGGCCGCGACGCCGAAGGCATCGCCGCACCGGCCGCCTTCGCCGCCCGCGTCGCCGGGGCCGATGCCTTCGTCCACGTCCAGGACACAGCCGAGCAGGACGTGCTCGATTCCGATGCCTTCGCCGAGCACGAGGGCGGTTTCGCCGCCGCCGCCGCCCGCCTCGGCAATCGTCCCGCGCTCTACCACGCCGACACGACGCGGCTGACACGGTCGAAGGTGCGGACGCTGGCGCAGGAGATCCAACGGGTGGTGCGCTCGCGCGCCACAAATCCACGCTGGCTCGATGGCCAGATGCGCCACGGCCACCGCGGCGCCGCCGAGATCGCCGAGACCGTCGGCAACCTCCTCGCCTTCGCCGCGACCACCGACGTGGTGGCGCCGACCGCCTTCGATCTGGTATTCGACGCCACCCTCGGCGACGAGCGGGTGCGCGACTTCATGGTCAAGTCCAACCCATCCGCCGCCGCGGCCACGGCGCGCGCCTTCGACGAGGCGATCCGGCGCGGACTGTGGGTGACCCGGCGCAATTCGGTGGCGGGCCGCATCGCCGAAACCCTGGAGGCGACACGATGAGCCGGCCCGACAAGCCGAATCCCGGTCTGGTCAAAGGCTGGTGCCCCGGCGCGCGCCGGCCGATGGCGACCGGTGACGGACTTCTGGTGCGGCTCCGCATCACCGCCGGCATCGTCTCGGCCGACCTCGCCGGCGAGATCGCCGACCTCTCGCGCCGCTTCGGCAACGAGCTGATCGACCTCTCGCAACGCGCCAATCTCCAGATCCGTGGTGTAGAGCCGCAGAATCTCGACGAGTTGCTCGGGCATCTCGACCGGCTCGGCCTCCTCGACCCCTCGGCCGAGGCGGAAGCGGTGCGCAACATCGTTCCCTCGCCGCTCGCCGGGCTCGACCCGTCGGCGGCGATCGACGGCCGCACCTTGGCGCGTGCGCTCGAAGCACGGCTCGCCGGTGACCCGACACTCCACGCCCTGCCGGGCAAGTTCGGCTTCGTCGTCGATGAAGGCGGGCGGCTTTCGCTCGACGATGTCGCAGTCGACGTCAAACTCTCCGGTATCGGGACCGCGGAGGGGCCGCGCGTGCTGGTCGCGATCGCGACGCGGCCGGCGCATTGGCAGGCGATCGCGCTGGTGACGCCGGAGGAGGCGCCGGACCGCGCCGCCGATCTCGCCCGTGCCGTGGTGAAACTGCGCGCCGCCCTACCCGACGCACCCCGGCGGATGCACGAGATCGTGGCCAGGACCGGCATCGCCGCGCTCTTCCGTGCGAGCGGCTTCGGCGAGATCTCCGCCGAGGTGGCGAGCCTCAGGCCGCGGCGGTCCGGCGCCGAGGCGGTGCTCGGCGATCACACCCACGAGCCCGGCGGCTGCATCGGCATCGGCGCGCCCTACGGCCGCTTCACCGCCGATCAACTGGCGCTGCTGGGCGAACTCGCCGGCGAGCGCGCGGCGGGCGAGATCCGCCTGACGCCGTGGCGCACCGTGCTCATCCCCGGCGTCGGGCCCGAGAAGATGCCGCGCATCCGGCCGTGGATCGCCGCGGCGCGCCTCGTCTTCGCCGCCGACGATCCACGCCTCGCCGTCGTCACCTGCGCCGGCTCGACCGGCTGCCGCAACGCCACCCGCGACACCCGCGCCGATGCCGAGCATCTGGCGGCCGTCGCCCGTCGCCTCGCGCGGTCCGGCACCACCCTGCACGTCTCCGGCTGCGAAAAGGGTTGCGCCCATCCCGGCCCCGCACCGTTCACCCTGACCGCACGCGGCGGCGCCTACGATCTCGTCCGTGACGGCCGCGCCTGGGACGTGCCGATCATCTCCCGCCTGACGCTCGACGAGGCCGCCGCCGCCCTCGCCGACCACACCCTGCCGTGACCCGGAGAACCACCTTGGCCGACGCGCCGACCCGACACGACTACATCCGCGACGGAGCGGCGATCTACGAACGCTCCTTCCGCATCATTCGCGCGGAAGCGGACCTCTCCCGTTTCGCGACCCCCGTCGAGGAACGCACCGCGGTGCGCATCATCCACGCCTGCGGCATGGTCGAGGTCGCCGCCGACATCGCCTTCGCCCCCGGCGCCTGCGCGGCGGCGGAAGCCGCACTGAAGGCCGGCGCCCCGATCCTCTGCGACGCCGAAATGGTGGCGCGCGGCGTCACCCGCGCGCGGTTGCCGGCGGTGAACGAAGTGATCTGCACCCTGCAGGACCCGCGCGTCCCGACGCTGGCCGCCGAGATGGGCACCACCCGTTCGGCCGCGGCGATGGAGCTGTGGAAGCCGCATCTGAAGGGGGCCGTGGTGGCGATCGGCAATGCGCCCACCTCGCTCTTTCGGCTTCTGGAGATGTTCGACGCGGGCTGCGAGCTGCCGGCCGCGGTGATCGGCATGCCGGTCGGCTTCGTCGGTGCGGCGGAATCGAAGGAAGCGCTCGCCGCCGACGGCCGGGTGCCGTGGCTGGTGGTGCGCGGCCGCAAAGGCGGCTCGGCGATGACGGCCGCCGCGATCAATGCCCTCGCCAGCGCGAAGGAATGATGCCGATGACCAGAGGAACCTTCCACGGCGTCGGTCTCGGCCCGGGCGATCCGGAACTCCTCACCGTCAAGGCGGTGCGACTGATCGGCGACTGCGGGGCGCTCGCCTGGTTCGCCAAGGCGGGACGGCGCGGCAACGCCCGCACCATCGTCGACCGCTGGGTGGCGGAGGGAACGCCCGAGCTGCCCCTCTACTACCCGATGACCACCGAGACGCATTTCGGCGAGGAGGCCTACATCGCCGCCCTCTCCGGCTTCTACGAGGAGAGCGTCGCGCGCATCGCGGAGGTGTTGGACCAGGGCCGCGACGTGGTGCTCGCCTGCGAGGGCGATCCGATGTTCTACGGCTCTTTCATGCATCTCTACATCCGCTTGAAGGACCGCTACCCGACCAGGATCACCCCCGGCGTCACCGGCATGGCCGGCTGCTGGGGCGCGGCGGGTCTGCCGATGACCTGGGGTGACGACGTCCTGACCGTCGTCCCCGGCACCCTCGACGAGGACGCCCTCGTCGCGAAGCTCGCCGCCACCGACGCGGCCGTGATCATGAAACTCGGCTCGAATTTCGCGAAGGTCCGTCGTGCCATCGAGCGCGCCGGCCTGCTCGCACGGGCGACCTACGTCGAACGCGGCACCATGGCGGGCGAGCACGTCTCCCCGCTGGCGCTGGTCGGCGAATGCGGTGCGCCCTATTTCTCGCTCATCCTCATCCCCGGCGAAGGACGGCGGCCATGAGCGAGACGCCGAACGGCCGACTGTGGGTGATCGGCACCGGGCCGGGGCCGGACCACTGGATGACGCCGGAGACCACGGCGATCCTCGAAGCCGCCACCGATCTCGTCGGTTACCTTCCCTATGTCTCCCGCTGCCCGGAACGGCCGGGCCAGATCCGCCACGCCTCCGACAACCGCGTCGAACTCGATCGCGCTCGCCACGCCCTCGAGATGGCGGCGGCGGGGCACCGGGTGGCGGTGGTTTCCGGCGGCGATCCCGGCGTCTTCGCCATGGCAGCGGCGGTGATGGAAGCGATCGATCACGGCCCGGCCACTTGGCGCGTCCTCGACGTCACCGTCCATCCCGGCGTCTCGGCGATGCAGGCGGCGGCGGCCCGTCTCGGCGCACCGCTCGGCGCGGATTTCTGTGCGATCTCGCTCTCCGACAATCTCAAGCCCTGGGAGGTCGTCGCCCGACGGCTCGAGGTGGCGGCGATGGTCGACTTCGTCATCGCTCTCTACAACCCCGCCTCCGAGGCGCGGCCGCGGCAGATCTACGACGCCTTCGCGCTGCTGCGCGGCATCAAGGCACCGGACACGGTGGTGATCTTCGCCCGCGCCGTCGGCCGCCCCGACGAGCGCATCACCGTGACGACACTCGCCGACGCCGATCCGAGGCTCGTCGACATGGCCACCTGCGTCATCATCGGCAATTCGGCGACGCGGAGGATCGAGCGTCGCGGAGGACAGGAACCCTGGGTCTACTCTCCGCGATCGATCGCGGCCGACTGAAGACGGCTCACCGTCACCGACGAAGCCGTCGGCGGAGCTCGTGTGCGACCCTCGACGCGACCGATCCGACTTCACCCGAGCCTCTCACCCGCCGCCGCCATCGGGGAGAGCGCTCTGTGCCGGCGAACCACATTGCCGCACGCCGTCTCGCGTGGGATCCTTTTCACCCTCGAACCGAGGAAGAACGACCATGACTCCGCGTTCCGCCCTTCTCCTCGCCGCCTGTCTCGCCCTCGCCCCCCTCGCTGCCCCGCCCGCTCTCGCCGGCGACCTCGTCCCGCTGGCGGAGAAGGCCGAGAAGGCACTGGCTGCCGGCAAGGCGACCGAAGCGGTCGATGCGCTCGAAGCCGCGATCGGCGCGGTGTGGAAGGCGACGCCCCTCACCTTCCGCAAGACGCTCTTCGTCACCGAACCGCCGACCGGGTTCGGGGCCTATGTTCCGCGCGCCGACGCCGTCTTCGCCGCCGGTGAACCGCTGCGGGTCTACGCCGAACCGATCGGTTTCGCCTGGAAACAGGACGGCGACATGCTCGCCTGCGATCTGATCATCGACGTGGCACTCCGCGACAGGTCCGGAACGGTGATCTTCGAGAAGCGCGAAATGGGTCGGATGCAGTTGAAGAGCCACGCCCGGAACCACGAGTTCATGATGAAACTCGACCTCAATCTGCGCGGCCTCCCCGCCGGTGATTACACACTCGACACGGTGATGCGCGACGAGATCTCCCAGAAATGGGGCCGATTCTCGCTACCCTTCACCATGAAAGGATGACCGGCCGCAACGAGGCTGCGGATCCGTAGGGTGCCGCTGCCCCGCCGATTGTTGCAATTCGTCGACACGGTGGCAGGATTTTCGCAAATTCGGCGACCGCCCCGACGGCGTGCTGCACCGCGATCTTGACAGGAGTGGGAGGTGCATGGCCTGTGGAAGACCGGCCATCGCTCCGGAACGCGACGTCGTCCCGGGCCCGAAGGTGGCGCGTGGGAGCAGGGTGTGACGATCGAAGCGCGGATGAAGGTCGCCAGATACGGCATCGGACAGGTGGTTCGCCACCGCGTCTTCCCGTTCCGCGGCGTGATCTTCGATGTCGATCCGGTCTTCGCCAACACCGAAGAATGGTGGCAGGCGATCCCCGAGGAGGTGCGTCCCTCCAAGGACCAGCCGTTCTACCATCTCTACGCCGAAAACGCCGAAACCGAATACGTCGCCTATGTTTCGGAGCAGAACCTCTTGCCCGACGAGAGCGGTCTGCCGTTGCGCCACCCGCAGATCGACGAGGCCTTCGTCCGCACCGAGGACGGCCACTTCGTCGCCCGCCACCACGCGGTGAACTGACGCCCCGGCCGACACCGACCACGGCGCCTCACCGCCACAGCGTCTCGCGCACCACGATGTAGGTGGCGACCACCACCAGGAAGACGGCGAAGCCCTTGCGGGTATTGTCCGGGCTCATCCGGTGCGACAGCGTGCCCCCGAGGAAGCTGCCGACCACCGCCACCGCGGTGAAGATCCCCATCAGGCTGTAGTCGATCGCCACCGCGCCGAGATAGCCGGCGAACCCGGCGAAGGACTTGGCCGCCACCACCATCAGCGACGTGCCCACCGCCTGCTTCATCGGCAGACCCGACAACAGCACCAGCGCCGGCACGATCAGAAAGCCGCCGCCGACCCCGACCATGCCGGTCAGCACCCCGACGACGATCCCGTGGACGGCGACGTGCCCCGAGGCGTGGAGGTCGAGGCAGACCATGCGGCCCGCCCCGCCACCGTCGAGACGCATGAGGCCGGTGGTCCGCGGTTCGATCGTCCGCGGAGTGAGCATACGGAAGGCGGCGGTGTACATGGTGCCGGCGAAGAGCAGCAGTTGGGCCAGCGCCGGCATGTGGACGCCGATCCGCGCTCCGACATAGGTGCCGATCACCCCGAACAGGCCGAAGACCGTCGCCACCGGCACGTCGACGTTGCCGCGCCGCCAATGTGTCGCCACCGAGATCGCCGCCGTCACCCCGACGATGCCGAGGCTCATGGCGATCGCCGGCTTGGTCTCCACCCCGACGAGATAGATCAGCGCCGGCAGCGTGATGATCGATCCGCCGGAGCCGAACAGGCCGAGCATGAAGCCGGTGGCGAGGCCGGCGAGGAGGGCGATGACGGACACGGCGGGATATATCTCGATCTACTGATATATGCGCGCCGATAGAGCACGTTCGCCGCCGCTTGGCCAGAGGGGATGCACGAATGAAACGTCGCGCCTTCAGCCGATCGCCTTCAGCGCCATCACCGCGGCCGACGCCCGGTTTTCCACCCCGAGCTTCGAATAGACCTGCTCGAGGTGTTTGTTCACGGTGCGGGGCGAGAGGCCGAGGATGTCGCCGATGTCGCGGTTCGACTTGCCGCGGGCGATCCACAACAGCACCTCCGCCTCACGGCCGGTGAGCGAAAAGCGCCGCCGGAGTGCCGCCTCTTCGCCGCCGACCTCGTCGGCGGTCAGACGGAACAAGAGTTCGTCGTCGCCGGCTCGGCCGAGGAAAGCGAGGGTGACGCGCCGCTGGCCGTTCGCCGGCAGCGTGATCGCCCCCTCCCCTTCGCCCCGCGCTCGGCGACCGATCTCGGCGCGCACTCCCGCCGGCAACGCCGTCTCCCCGGCCGCGCCTCCCGTCACCTCGGCGATCAACCGCGCCGCCTGTGGTGTCGCCCAGGCGACGGCGCCGGACGCGTCGGTGGCCAGGAGGAAGCGCCCGGCGGTGTCGAGCGCCATCCGCGCCGAGCGCTCGCGCCGGGCGTTGACGAGATGGACGCGGATGCGGGCGGTCAGTTCGTCGAGCACGATCGGCTTGGTCACGTAGTCGACGCCACCGGCCGACAGGCCTTCCACGATGTGCTCGGTCTCGCTGAGTCCGGTCATGAAGATGATCGGCACGTCGGTGGTGGCGGAGAGCCGCTTCAGTCGCCGACAGGTCTCGAACCCGTCCATCCCCGGCATCACCGCGTCCATCAGCACGACGTCCGGGGTGATGCGTTCGACGATGGCCAGCGCCTGCTCGCCCCCCGTCGCCACCAGCACCATCGCGCCGCCCGCCTCCAGTGCCTCGGTCAGGAAGCCGAGCGTGTCGGGGTTGTCGTCGACGACCAGGACGATGTCGCGGGTCGATGACGTGTCAGACGTCGACATCGAAACTCTCCAGTTCGCTCACCACCCGCGTCATGTCGAAATCCGCCAAGGCCCGCCGCAGTTCGACGAGGCGCGGATGCGGCGCGCCGCCGGCCTCCCCGATCCGAATCTCGACCGCGGAGAGCTTCTGATCCAGCCCACGGGCATAGCCGATACGGGCGAGTTGCAACATTTCGACGATCTCGCCCGGCTCCGGGGCGATCACCGCTCCGCCGTTTCCCGCGCCGACCACCGGCGGCACAGCGGCCGCCGTCGCCACACCCACCGGACGTACCCCGGCGATCGTCGGATCGGGTCCCGGAACTTCGCCGTCGAGCCACTCGAGGCCGAGCTGCACCTGTAGGATGTCGAACAGCCGTCGCAGATCGAAGGGCTTGGCGAGCGCGTCGTCGTGCGCCGTCTCGGCACCGTTCGGCGGCGTCGAATCGCCGATGTTGGCGGAGAGAATGACGATCCGCGTCGCCGTGTGTCCCGCCTCGCGCAAACGCCGCGCCACCTCCCAGCCGGTCATCCCGGGCATCGAGATGTCGAGGAGGAACAGGTCGGGGCGGACCGTCGCGGCGGCGGCGAGCGCGCTCGCCCCGTCCTCCGCCTCGGCGATGACGAAGCCTAGCGGTTCCAGCGCCGCCCGGATCACACCGCGATGGTCGGGATCGTCGTCGACCACCATGACGGTGCGCCGCGGCCCGGCATAACCACGCTGTGGCGGCGGCGAGGGCGCCGCGGTCGCCTCGGTACGCACCCCGAGATGGACGCGGACGCGGAAGCGGCTGCCCTCTCCGACCGTACTGTCGACGCGGATGTCGCCGCCCATCAGCGTCACCAGCATCTTCGAGATGGTCAGACCGAGGCCGAGGCCGGGCGCCGCCTTCGCCGCCCCGCCGCGCTCGAAGGGCTCGAAGATGCGAACGAGATCGGCTTCGGCGATGCCTCGCCCGCTGTCGGTGACGGTGAAGGTGGCGATCTCGTGCCGCATGTTGAGGTCGAGCGTGACCGACCCGCGGTCGGTGAACTTGACCGCATTGGACAGCACGTTGACCAGGATCTGCCGAAGCCGTTTCTCGTCGGTGACCACCACCTCCGGCAGCCGCGACGGTCGGGTGAAGCGGAAGGCGAGGCCCTTGGCCTGCGCCTGCAGGCGGAACATGTCGACGAGCTGGTCGATGAAATCGACGAGGCGGATCTCGTTGCGGGCGAGGTCGAGACGTCCCGCCTCGATGCGGCTGATGTCGAGGAGACCGTCGATCAGGCCGGAGAGATGCTCGGCCGAGCGGCGGATGACCCTGACCGCGTCGGACCGGGTCGGCGGCATCGCCGGATCGCGCTCCAGCACCTGGGCATAGCCGAGCACCGCGTTGAGCGGCGTTCGTAGTTCGTGGCTGAGGCCGACGAGATAGCGGCTCTTGGCGAAATTCGCCGCCTCCGCCGCCTCCTTCGCCTTCTGCAGTTCCGCGTCGGTGCGCTCGTGCGCGGCGATCTCGTCGAGGAGGAGCCCGGTCTGACGCACCGATTCCTCCTGCGCCACCCGCCGGCTCTCGTGGGCGAGGACGAAGAACCACGCCACCACCCCGGCGACGATGAGCAGCACGAAGAACGCCGACCACAGCGCTCGCGTCGTCGCCACCCGCGCCTCCGCCGGCCCGACCGCCGAGGACGCGTGGATGGCGAAGAGGACGAGGCCGATCGCCGCGGTGATCGCCGCCAGGATGGCGAGGTACTCGACCAGCCGTGGCCGGAAC
This sequence comes from uncultured Alphaproteobacteria bacterium, assembly GCA_937864925.1. Taxonomy (GTDB): domain Bacteria; phylum Pseudomonadota; class Alphaproteobacteria; order Rhizobiales; family Ancalomicrobiaceae; genus CALBKH01. The sequence goes on from CALMFH010000080.1 coordinate 48,228, forward strand.
AGCCGGCCGATACGTTCGGGCAACAACGCCGCGACGGCACCACGCACCTGCGCCGAGACCCGCCCCTGCGGTTTGCACAGGTCGCGGCAGCGCGCGTCGAGCGAACAGCACAGCGAACAGATCGGCGCGTCGTAGGCCGGGCAATGTGCCGTGTCCTCGTGTTCGAACGGATGCTCGCACACCGAACAGCGGATCGCCGAATGGAGGTGCCAGTCGCTCTTCGGCCGCCGCGCCAGATACCAGCGGCCGTCAGTCGCCCAGGCGATGAGCGGTGCGGCGACGAGCGCCGTCGTCAGCGCCACGAAGGGCGCGAAGGCACGAGCGATCTCGCCGAAGAGCCCCGCTGCCGCCGCCAATGCCGCCGCCGTGGCGATCGCCATCGCTCCGACCCCGACCGGGTTCACGTCGTAGAGATGGGCCCGCATGAACTCGATGCCGGGCGGGGCGAGGCCGAGCGGCTTGTTGATCGCGAGATCGGCGGTGATCGCGCCGAGCCACGCCACCGCGACGATGGCGAAGAGCCCCAGCGTCTTCTCCAGCGCCTCGTAGATGCCGAGCTCCATCAGGAGGAGCGCGATCGACACGTTGAACACCAGCCACACCACCCGGCCGGGGTGGGAATGGGTCAGCCGCGAGAAGAAATTCGACCACGCCAGCGACCCGGCATAGGCGTTCATCACGTTGATCTTGAGCTGCGACACCACCACGAATGCGGCGGTGAGCACCGTCGCCGCCTCCCGCGACGGCAACATGTAGGAGAAGGCCACCTGGAACATGTACGCCGGTTCGCCGGCATGGCTCGCCGGCACCCCCCACCTGAGCGCGATCACCGCCAGCAGCGACCCGGCGAAGAGCTTCGGCAGCCCCAGCACCACCCACCCCGCACCGGCGAAGAAGGTGGCGAGCCGCTGACCGAGCCGCGCCAGACCGGCGCCGAACCCGCCGTCACGCCGCCCCTCGCCCGCCGGCAGGAAGCGCAGGAAGTCGACCTGTTCGCCGATCTGCGGCATCAGCGCCAGGATCACCGACGAGGCGAGGCCGAAGCGAACGAGATCGAACTCCTCGAAGAACGTTCCCGGCACGCCGCCGCGCGTCACTCCGCCGAACTGCCACCACGCCGCGAACTGCGCCGGATCCTTCCAGGCGATGAAGGCGAAGGGGGCGATGTTGAGGACGATCCAGAACGGCTGCGTCCACAGCTGGAAGCGCGAGATCGCGGTGATGCCGTAGATCACCAACGGAATCACCGCCAGGGCCGACAGGATGTAGGAGAGCCACAGCGGAATGCCGAAGGCGAGCTCCAGCGCCCCCGACATGATCGACGCCTCGATGGCGAAGAGGATGAAGGTGAAGGCCGCGTAGATCAGCGAGGTGACCGTCGAGCCGATGTAGCCGAAGCCGGCGCCGCGGGTGAGAAGATCGATGTCGACCCCGTATTTCGCCGCCGTCCGCGCGATCGGCAGGCCGGTGACCAGCAGGATCACCGACACCGCGAGGATGGCGGCCGTGGCGTTGACCACCCCGTGCGCCAGAGTGATCGCCGCGCCTATGGCTTCGAGCGCCAGGAACGAGATCGCCCCGATGGCCGTCTGGGCGACGCGCGGCGCCGACCACTTGCGCGCGCTCTTGGCGGTGAAGCGCAGCGCATAGTCCTCGAGCGTCTGGTTCGCGACCCACCGATTGTACTCGCGTCGGACGGGAAGAATGCGCTGACGGCCGGCCACGGCGGGAGGATCTCCTGTTGCGCCCGAGATGCAGCAAGATCCGTGCAAGCCGCTCGGACGCGGAATCGCAGCGGTCCGCGGCAGATCGCCCATCTTTCGAGCAGTACATTGCCCGCTTCTCGAGCACGCCGCCGCATTGCACACAACCTACGTCAGACGACGTATATGGCGCCGCGCAACATGGCCCCAGGCTCCCCGCCAACGAGTTCGAACCCGAGCTCGTGAGATCGAGATCAACGCTCTGGGGGAGTGTTTCCATGTCGAAATTCGTTGCCGATGCCATGTCCCGCCGCGCCTTCGGCGCTCTTGTCGGCGCCGTGATCGCCTCCGGCGCCTTCGCCGGTTCCGCCGCCGCGCAGGAGACCATCAAGGTCGGCATCCTGCACTCGCTCTCCGGCACCATGGCGATCTCGGAGACGACGCTGAGGGACACGATGCTGTTCCTCATCGAGGAGCAGAACAAGAAGGGCGGCGTCCTCGGCAAGAAGCTCGAGGCGGTCGTCGTCGACCCGGCCTCCAACTGGCCGCTGTTCGCCGAGAAGGCCCGCGAGCTGATCACCAAGGACAAGGTCTCGGCCGTGTTCGGCTGCTGGACCTCGGTGTCGCGCAAGTCCGTGCTGCCGGTCTTCAAGGAGCTCAACAACATCCTCTTCTACCCCGTGCAGTACGAGGGTGAAGAGTCCGAGCGCAACGTCTTCTACACCGGCGCCGCGCCGAACCAGCAGGCGATCCCGGCCGTCGACTACCTGATGTCGAAGGACGGCGGCGAAGTGAAGCGTTGGGTGCTCGCCGGCACCGACTACGTCTATCCGCGCACCACCAACAAGATCCTCGAGGCCTACCTCAAGGCCAAGGGCGTCGCCGCGGAAGACATCATGATCAACTACACGCCGTTCGGTCATTCCGATTGGCAGACGATCGTCTCCGACATCAAGAAGTTCGGCTCGGCCGGCAAGAAGACTGCCGTCGTGTCGACCATCAACGGCGACGCCAACGTGCCGTTCTACAAGGAACTCGGCAACCAGGGCATCAAGGCGACCGACATCCCGGTCGTCGCCTTCTCGGTCGGTGAAGAGGAACTCGCCGGCATCG
>CALMFH010000081.1 GCA_937864925.1 uncultured Alphaproteobacteria bacterium
CCGCCTGAAGATCCCGCTGATCTTCGGCCTCGACGTCATCCACGGCTATCACACCGCCTTCCCGGTCCCCCTCGGCGAGACCGCCGCCTTCCGCCCCGACGTCTGGGAGAAGAGCGCCCGCATCGCCGCCGAAGAGGCGACCGACGACGGTCTCCATCTCACCTTCGCGCCGATGCTCGACCTCGCCCGTGATCCGCGCTGGGGCCGCATCATCGAAGGACCCGGCGAAGACCCCCACGTCGGCTGCTGCCTCGCCCGCGCCAAGGTCGCCGGCTTCCAGGGTGCCGATCTCGCGGCGCGCGGTTCGCTTGCCGCCACCGCCAAGCATTTCGTCGCCTACGGCGCCTGCACCGCCGGTCGCGACTACGCCGCCGTCGACATCTCCGAACGGATGCTGCACGAGGCCTATCTGCCCGCCTTCGAGGCGGCGGTGAAGGCCGGCACCCTCGCCATCATGCCCGCCTTCATCGACATCGCCGGCCGGCCGATGTCGGGCGACAAGGGCTTCCTCACCGACCTCGTGCGGACGAAATGGGGCTGGGACGGCATCTACGTCTCCGACTACGACGCCATCGGCGAGCTGATCGCCCACGGCGTCGCCGCCGACTTCGCCGAAGCCGCGGCACTGGCGTTGAAGGCCGGCATGGACATCGACATGCAGAGCCGCGCCTACCCGGAAGGCTTGAAGCCGGCGCTGGAGCGCGGTCTGATCTCGATCGACGACATCGACGCCGCGGTACGCCGGGTGCTCGCCGCCAAGGAGCGGCTCGGCCTCTTCGACGATCCTTACGGTCGCGGCTCGGTCGCGGGCGGCGTCTCCCGCCCGCTCGCCGAACGCCGCGCCTATGCCCGCGAGGCGGCGGCGGTGTCGATGGTGCTCGCCAAGAACGACGGCGGTCTGCTTCCGCTGGCGCCGACCGGCGGGCCGCTCGCCCTCATCGGCCATGCCGCGGTCAAGGACGACGAAGCGCTCGGCTCGTGGTTCGCTCTCGGCGACATGAACCCGATCACCGGGCTGGCCGCCGGCATCCGGTCCGCCTTCCCCGGCCGTGAGCTGATCGTCGAGAAGGGCTGCGATCTCGCCCTCGACGGTCCCTCGCCGGAGAGCGACACCGCCGACATCGCCCGCGCTGTGCGGGCAGCGAAGAAGGCGGAGGTGGTGCTGCTCGCCATCGGCGAGCCGGCGCTCCTCACCGGCGAGGCGGCGAGCCGCACCCGCATCCGCCTGACCGGCCGCCAGGAGGAACTGGCGCGCAAGGTGATCGCCACCGGCAAGCCGGTCGTCCTGCTCCTCGGCTGCGGCCGGCCGCTGACCGAGACCTGGCTCTACGACGAGGTCGGCGCGGTGCTGGTCACCTGGTATCTCGGCTCGGAGGCCGGTCCGGCGGTCGGCGACATCCTCTCCGGCGCCCGTTCGCCCTCCGGCCGTCTGCCGGTCTCCTGGCCGCGCCACGTCGGCCAGATCCCGATCTTCTACAACGAACGGCCGAGCGGCCGGCCCTGGGCGCCGGGCGAGCACTTCACCACCCGCTGGGTCGACAGCCCCAACACCCCGCTCTGGCCCTTCGGCCACGGCCTCTCCTACACCACCTTCGAACTCTCGGCGCCGCGCACGGAGCAGACCTTCTGGACCGGTGAGCCACTCGAGGTCGAGGTCGACGTCGCCAACGTCGGGGGGCGTGACGGTGCCACCACGGTGTTCCTGTTCCTGCGCGACCGGGTCGCCTCCACCACCCGGCCGATCATGGAGTTGAAACGCTTCGAGACGGTCGATCTCGCCGCCGGCGAACGCCGTACCCTCCACTTCACCTTGGCGCCCGACGACTTCCTCTGCCTCGGCCCCGACATGGTGGCGCGGGCCGAACCCGGCGTCTTCGACCTCCTCGTCGGCGAGAGCGCCGACCGTGAGGCTTTGAAGAGCGTCGCCGTGACGCTGCTGGGAGAAGCGCTGGTGGCGTGACTCATCACCCCTTCGGCGGCGGCACGAACACCGCGACGGTGAAGAGGGCCGCCCCGAGCGCCATGGTGAGCGGTGTCGCCAGTCCGCCGCCGAAATGGGCGGCGACCAGTGACAGGGCGATGCCGCCGACCTGCTGGAACAGGCCGAGCCAGGCCGAAGCCTGCCCTGCCATCTCCGGGAACGGCCGCATGGTGATGGCGATCGCCATCGGCTGGCCGATGCCCCAGCCGAAATAGAACGGGAAGACCGCGGCGAGGATCACCGCCCAGTGACCGAAGCCGAGCCACAGCACCACCGCCGGCATGGTCGTGCCGAGGAGGAGCAGCGCGGCGGAAGTCCTGAGGATGTGGCGCGGCAGCAGCTTCTGGGCCAGCCGCATCGACACCAGACTGCCGGAGACGAAGCCGGCCGAGCCGATGGTGTAGACCGCCGAGGCCTCGAGCTTGGTCATGCCGAGCATGCCGATCAGCAGGAAGCCCGAGGTGGTGAGCCAAGTGAGCAGGATGCCGTAGCCGGCGGCGAGTGCCGCCACCCCGATCAGGAACACCCGGTGGCGCATCAGCTGCCCGAGCGCGGCGAGGATCGAGATCCCGCCCGCATCCGCGACCGCCGCCGGTCGCGTCTCCGGCAGCCGCCGCCACAGGATCGTCGCCAGGACCGCGCCGTAGAGGGCGAGCACGATGATCGTCGCCCGCCAGCCGCCGAGATGGGCGGCGAAGGTGCCGAGGAGCGGTGCGGTCAGCGGCGCGATGCCGACGAAGGCGCCCATCTTCGACAATGCCCGCCCCGCTCCTTCCGCCGAGACGGTGTCGCGGATCAGGGTGCGTGAGAGAATCGGCCCGGTCGCCGCCGCCATGCCCTGGACGAAGCGCGCCGCCACCAGGAGGTCGAGGCTCGGCGCCGCGGCGGCCAGGATCGAGGCGAGCGTGTAGACGGCGAGACCGGTGATCGCCGTCGGCCGTCGCCCGATGCGATCGGCGAAGCGGCCGATGGCGAGATGGGCGAGGCCGAACCCCAGGGTGAAGGCGAGCATCGTACGTTGCACCCCGGCGACGTCGACGCCGAAGTCGCGGCCGAGATCGACCATCGCCGTCAGATAGATGTCGGTCGACAGTGGCAACACCGCGAACAGCGCGGCGGCGAAGAGGACCATCGGCGTGCCGCTCGCGGCTGGACGGGGGCCGGGGTGCGGCGCGGACGGCGATGTCATCGCGGGATCTCGAAGGAACGCGGGGCGAGGCGAGCCGATCTCGGCCGTACGCGAGCACCGGACCACTCCGGCCCGCTACCACGACGGCCGCGTGACCTTAGCCGCCCGGCGCGTCAGGGCGAACCGTCGAACGCGAACAAGCGGATCGGAAGTCCGACCTCGCCATTCGGATTGCCTATAGCCGGATCACCGCCCGCCCGCCCGCCGAGGCCGTTGCCGCCGCGCTCGGCGGTCACACCGAGCGTCCGGAGTTTCGACCTGTTCGAAACTCCATAGGCGAAGGCGAGCCCGAACGGGCGTCTGCCGGGCGGACCGTGACGCCGATGAAATTCGGTCGAGTCCGAGTTTCATCGGCCGAGCATCAGACGGCGACGGCGATCACAACGCCCTCGTCGGGGCCGAGCCGCAGCGTCTCGCCGACCGTTTCGCCGTCGCGGTCGAGGCCGGTGGAGATCGCGATCCGGCCGCCGGCCGCCTCGGGCAGCGACACCTCCCGTGGCTCGGGGGCGAAGTTCAGCGCCACGCAGAAGCGTTCGTCGCCGCGGCACCGCAGGTAGGCGAGCACGTCGTTCGCCCCGGTCAACACCATGACGTCGCCGACGGCGAGCGAGGGGTGCGCCCGTCGGAGTGCGATCGTCCGGCGGTAGAGGCTGAGCATCGAGCGCGGCTCGGTCGCCTCGACCGCGACGTTGCAGCGTTCGTGTCCCGGTACCAGCGGCAGCCACGGCTCGACGGTTGAGAAGCCGGCGTGACGCGAGGTGTCCCACTGCATCGGCGTGCGCGCGATGTCGCGGTCGTGGCCGGGCAACCCCGGCTCGTTCTTCTCCTGCGGGTCGCGCACCCGGTCGGGCGGGATGACGCCGCTCTCCAACCCGATCTCGTCGCCCTGGAAGATCGTCGGCGTGCCGCGGGCGGTGAGCAGGAACATCGCCGCGACCCGGGCCTGGGCCGGCCCGAAACGCGAAGCGACACGGCCGTTGTCGTGGTTGCCGAGCACCCAGTTGGGCCACGCCCCCTTCGGCAGCGAGGCCTCGTACTGTTCGATCGAGCGGGCGACCACGTCGGCCCGCCACGGGTCCATGATCAGATGGAAGTTGAACGGCAGCTGGCAGCCGTCGAGGTTGTCGCCGTAATAGGTGCAGAGCCGTTCGAAATCGAGATAGAGCTCGCCGATCAGCACCGTGTCGGGGAACTCGTCGAGCACCCGGCGGAAGCCCTTGACCAGATCGACGATGCCGGGCTGGTCGCAGGTGCGGATCTGGAGGAGCCGGCGCACCTCCGGCTCGCCCGGCCGGAAGTCCGGGTTGGGCGGGTTGTCGCGCCACTGAGGATCCTTGAGCAGGTGCCAGATGACATCGACCCGGTAGCCGTCGACGCCGCGCCTCAGCCAGAAGCGCAACACCTCGTGCATGGCCGCGACCACGTTCGGATTGCGCCAGTCGAGGTCGGGCTGTTCGGCGAGGAAGGCGTGATAGTAGTATTGACCGCGCTCTTCGCACCATTTCCAGCCGCCGCCGCCGAACATCGACCGCCAATTGTTGGGCGGTCCGCCGTCCGCCGCCGCATCGCGCCACATGTACCAGTCGGCCTTCGGATTGGTGCGCGAGGCGCGGCTCTCGACGAACCACGGGTGTTGGTCGGAAGTGTGGTTGGGAACGAAGTCGAGGAGGATGCGGATGCCGCGCGCGTGCGCCTCGGCGAGGAGCGCATCGAAATCGGCGAGTGTGCCGAACAGCGGATCGATGTCGCAGTAGTCGGCGACGTCGTAGCCGAAGTCCTTCATCGGCGAGACGAAGATCGGCGACAGCCACAGTGCGTCGACGCCGAGCGCGACGAAATGATCGAGACGCGACCGGATCCCGGCGATGTCGCCGATGCCGTCGCCGTTCCCGTCGGCGAGCGACCAGGGGTAGATCTGATAGACGATGCCGCGTTTCCACCAGGGCTCGGCGAGTGTCGCGGGATGAACGTCCATCGTACTCTCCTTTCCCGGCATCGAGAGAACGCCGGAAGCTCCCCGAGATCGCCATCATACTCCGGCCGTCGCGGCCTGCGCAGTGGACGGATCGCCCCGCCCGCCCGGCTTCCGCATCATCCGGCGACGGCGATCACCACCGCCTCGTCCGGGCCGAGACACAGGGTCTCGCCGACGCTCTCGCCGCCGCGATCGAGGCCGCTCGTGAGCGCGATCCGCCCGCCGGCGGCCGGCGGCAGCGCCACCGTGCGCGGCGCGTGCGCGAGATTGAGCGCGACGACGAAGACCTCCGTGCCGTGGCGGCGTTCGAACGCCAGGACGTCGTTGGCGCCGCAGAGCACCGTCACCGCGCCGATCGCCAACGCCGGATGGGCGCGCCGTAGCGCGATCAGCCGGCGATGCAGCGTCAGCATCGAACGCGGGTCGGCCTCCTCGGCGGCGACGTTGACCGTCGCGTGATCTTCGGTCAGCGGCAGCCACGGCTCGACGGTGGAGAAGCCGGCGAAACGCGAACCGTCCCACGGCATCGGTGTCCGGGCGATGTCGCGATTGTGGTCGACGAGCCCCGGCTCCCGCTTCTCCTGCGGGTCGCGGACCCGCTCGGGTGGCACGACGCCGTTCTCGAGCCCCAGTTCGTCGCCCTGCCACAGGATCGGCGTACCACGCGCGGTGAGCAGGAAGACGGCGGCCACGCGCGCCTGCGCCGGTCCGAGCCGCGAGGCGACGCGCGGGTTGTCGGGGTTGCCGAAGATCCAGTTCGGCCATGCACCCGCCGGCAACGCCGCCTCGTAGGTCTCGATACCGCGGGCGACCACCTCGGCCCGCCACGGATCCATGATCAGATGCTGGTTGAACGGCAGATTGCAGCCGTCCGACGTCGGGCCGTAGTAGGCGCACATGCGATCGTAATCGAGATAGAGCTCGCCGATCATCGCCCGATCCGGGAACTCGTCGAGCACCCGCCTGAGGCCGCACACCACCTCGACCGTCTCGGGCAGATCGGCGGTGCGGATCTGCAGGAACTGGCGGATCGCCGGCTCGCCCGGGCGGAAGTCCGGGTTGGGCGGGTTGTCGCGCCAGTGCGGGTCCTTGAGCAGGTGCCACATGGCGTCGACCCGGAAGCCGTCGATGCCACGCGCCAGCCAGAAGCGCATGACGTCGTGTTGAGCGTGCGCGACCGCCGGGTTGCGCCAGTTCAGATCCGGCTGTTCGGCGAGGAAGGCGTGGTACCAGTACTGACCGCGCTCCTCGCACCACGCCCAGGCACTGCCGCCGAACAACGAGCGCCAGTTGTTGGGCGGGCCGCCGTCGGAGGCGGGATCGCGCCACAGGTACCAGTCTGCCCGCGGGTTGTCGCGCGACGACCGGCTCTCCAGGAACCACGGGTGCTGGTCGGAGGTGTGGTTGGGCACGAAGTCGATCATCAGCTTCATGCCGCGGGCGTGGACGTCGGCGATCAGCCCGTCCATCTCGGCGAGCGTGCCGAACTGCGCGCCGACCGCGGTGTGGTCGACGACGTCGTAGCCGAAGTCCTTCATCGGCGAGACGTAGACCGGCGACATCCAGATGGCGTCGATGCCGAGGCCGACGAGATGGTCGAGCCGCGCCCGGATGCCGGCGATGTCGCCCCAGCCGTCACCGTTCGTATCCATGTAGGAGCAGGGATAGAGATTGTAGACGACGCCGCGTTTCCACCACGGCTCGGCGAGGCTCGCGGGATGGAACTGCATGGAACCTCCTCACCGGTCGTCCGCCGCCGGCGCGCGCTGCGCGGCGACGCGACACGTCATCATAGACCCGTCGGCGGTGGCCGGAAAACGAGGGGAAATCCCCGACGATCGAAACCGCGGCCGGTGCGCCGTCGATGGCCGGCGTGATCGGTCGTGGCGCAGCGATCGTCCCGAACGACATGCCGTGCTTTCGGGCTGGCTCCGAAGTTCCGGCACGTGCTAATGGGATCTTTCCATCCGAGGTCGGCCTCGAGAGGTTCGTCGAATGGGTCTTCGTCAGATGATCTTCCACGTGGTTCTGATCAAGCCGACTCGCTACGACGACGCCGGCTATCCGATCCATTGGACGCGCAGTCCACTACCGTCCAACACCCTCGCCTGCATGTGGGGGATCGTCGACGACTGCCGCCGGCGACGTGTTCTCGGGGACGACGTGGAGATCGTCACGACCACGATCGACGAAACCAATGCCCGGATCGACCATGCCCGTCTCATCGCGCGGATCCGCAGGGACGGTGGACGCGCGCTCATTTGTCTGGTCGGCGTTCAGTCGAACCAGTTCCCGCGGGCTCTCGACATCGCCGGGTTCTTCCGCGCTGCCGGTCTGCCGGTGGCGATCGGCGGGTTCCACGTTTCGGGTTGTCTCGCGATGTTGGACAGCCTCCCCCCCGAACTCGCGAAGGCACAGGAGCTCGGTATCGGTCTGTTCGCGGGCGAAGCCGAGGACGGGCGTTTCGATGCCGTCCTGCTGGATGCGTTCCGCGGCCGACTCGCACCGCTCTACGATCATCTGTCCGACCTGCCCACTCTGGCGGGCCAGCCCCTGCCGTTTCTTCCGGCCGAACTCGTTCGACGGACGATTTCGGAATCGAGCAGCTTCGATCTCGGGCGGGGCTGTCCGTTCGAATGCTCGTTCTGCTGCATCATCAACGTTCAGGGGAGGCGATCTCGTTATCGGACCCCTGACGATCTCGAAGCGATCGTGCGTGCCAATGCGGCGATCGGCATCCGGGAGTTCTTCACGACCGACGACAATCTCGCCCGCAACAAGGACTGGGAGGCGCTGTTCGATCGTCTGATTCTCCTCCGAGAGCGTGACGGCCTCGAGGTCAGCCTTCAGATCCAGATCGATACGCTGGCCCATCGCACGCCCGGCTTCATCGAGAAGGCGTTCAAGGCGGGGGTGACGAAGCTGTTCATCGGATTGGAAAATATAAATCCGGACAATCTGGCGATAATAAAGAAAAAGCAAAATAGAATCACTGAATACAGAGACATGCTTCTGGCGTGGAAGAAATATCCGGTCGTCATAACCTGCGGATATATTTACGGATTTCCGGGTGATACGCGAGAGTCCGTGTTGAGAGATATCGACATCATCAAGAAAGAATTGCCGATCGATATTCTATATCTGACGATCCTGACACCGTTGCCGGGCTCTGCGGATCACAAGCGCCTGACCGCGGAGGGCGTCTGGATGGACCCGGATCTCAACCAGTACGACCTGTCGCATCCCGTCGTCCACCATCCGACCATGTCGGACGAGGAGTTCGCCTCCACCTTCGCCGAAGCGTGGCAGCGGTTCTACACGCCGGATCACGTCGAGCGCGTCATGCGCCGCGCCGCCGCACTCGGCAGCGACAAGCGCTACACGATAGCCCACCGTCTCTTCTACATGGGTGAGCTGACGCGAATAAACGGCGAGTATTCGCTCGATATGGGGCCGGGTCGTCTGAGATACCGCTCCGAGAGACGCCCGACACTGCCCCTCGAAAGCTGGCCACGATACTTCGGTCGTGTGGCGCGAGATTTCGCAAGTGGCTATATCAGGGCGATGTGGGTCTTCTATAGCTATCGCCGTATGGCGCGACGTATCTGGAGCGACCCGGAGCGTTTTCGCTATCGTGACGCTGCGATCGCTCCGGCGAGCGAGACGGAATTCGAATCCTTGGATCTCTACCGCGAAACCCGAGGCGGCGATCGCGCCGTGCTCAAGCACCGCGCCGATGCGGAGCGCCTCGCGAACGCCAAGCGGCGATCATGATGGAATGAGCGGGACGTCTCTGCCGGCGAGGGTCTCGGACACGGCTCGCGGCCTCACCCGGACGTCACCGACATCGCGACCGACCGATGCCCGGTGGTTCGCCGTCGCCGCGCGGAATCACCCGTCGCCCTGAGGCTCACTGTCGGACCTCGGCCGTCCGAGGTCGCGTGGAGGGGTGTGGCGGGCGAGGTGGAACCGCATCCGTCTCGTGACGAGAGCGCCGACGAAACGGGGAAGCATCGGGGAGAGCCGAGCCAACCAGCCGATCATCCTGGGAAGTGCGATCATCGCACGATCGTGTGTCAAGCAGTGCAGCACCGCTGCGGCGACGTCGTCGGCAGCGATCTCGCCGGGGCGTGGACCGATGTGCCGATCGGTCGTCGGCGCTTCGACGGGGCCGGAGCAGATCGTCGAAACCCGAACCCCGCGCCCCCGCGTCGCTCCCCGCAGCGCGAGACCGAAAGAGAGCAGGCCCGCTTCGGCCGCCGAATAGCTCGGGGCATCGGGCAACGGTGTCAGCGCCGCGAGCGACGACACGAGGACGATCGCCCCCTCGCCCCGATCGATCATGTCCGTCAGGACCAGATGGACGAGATCGATGGTCGCCAGCAGGTTCACCTCCAGCACGAGACGAGACGTGTCGCGGCTCTCGACGACTTCGTCCTCGTACCGGCCTTCCGCCACACCCGCACAGGCGATCAACGATTCGATCGGCGCCTCCGAGCGCAGCATCGCGACGTGACGCTCCATCGCCGCGCGGTCACGGAGATCGGCGACCAGTATCCTGACGTCGGCGGCGCCGAGGGCCAGACAATCATCGGCGACCGCGGCGAGCCTGTCCGGGTCGCGGCCGACGAGTACGAGAAACTTGTGGCGCCGTGACAGGGCCCTGGCCACGGCCGCACCTGTTCCACTCGAACCACCGGTGACCATCGACCAAGCGAAGCCTGCTTCGTTCATCACGAGCCCTCGCTGTACGAGAACGCCCTATTTCAGCAGTGTCGAAAGGTTGGTGACCGACACGCCCTCGTCCACGAGTCCGTTCAGTTCTTCGGCCGTCGCCGCGACGGCGGTCTCGATGTCCGCCGCCTCGTGTGCGGCAGACAGGAAGAAGCGCAGACGAGCCGACTTCTCCGGCACCCCGGGCGGGATGATCGGAAAGGCGTTGATCCCTCGCTGCAGAAGACGCTCCGCGAGCATGACCGTCCGTAGGCTGTCGCCGACGATGACCGGCGATACCGAGGCTCCCCAGCTGGTTCCGGTGTCGAGGCCGGCTGCTCCGGCGCGATCGAGAAACAGCCGCCCGTTCGACTGGAGCTTGGTGACGAGTTCCGGTTCCGCTTTCATGAGGCGCAGCGCCGTGAGCGAGGCGACCGCGATCGGTACCGGCAGGCCGACGGAATAGACCATGCCGGGCGCCTGGTACTTGAGGTATTCGACCAGAGCGGTGGAGCCGGCGACGTAGCCACCACAGCCGCACAACGTCTTGGACAGCGTTCCCATCCAGATGTCGACCCGACGAGGATCGACGCCGGCCATCTCCGCGATGCCCCGACCGGTCGGTCCCAGAACGCCGAGCGCATGGGCGTCGTCGACCATGAGCCAGGCTCCCCAACGCTCTTTGATCTCGACGAGACGCGCCAGATCGGGCCCGTCGCCGTCCATCGAGAAGAGACCTTCGGTGACCACCAGACACCGTTCGGCACGCGATCGCGCGCTCTCGAGGATCTGCTCGAGGGCGTCCAGGTCGTTGTGGGGAAAGAGCCGACGCTGCGCGCGGGAGAGCTCCGCACCGACCACGATCGAGTTGTGCGCCAACGTATCGTGAACGATGAGATCCTTCGGCCCCATCAGGGTCGCGATGAGAGACACGTTGGTGGCATGTCCCGAAACGAACACGAGGCAGGACTCGGCGTCGTAGAGATCCGCCAGCTCCTTTTCGAGGTCGCGATGGGCGGGACGCTCGCCGGCGGTCAAGCGGCTCGCCGACACACTCGTTCCCCACCGGGCGACCGCCTCGCAGACGGCCGCCGTGATCTCGGGCCGGCCGTTGAGGCCGAGGTAGTCGTAGGAGGCGAAGTTCAGGCAGGGCCGACCTTCGATCTCCGCCCGTGCCCCGGAGCGCCCCTCGTGCAGACGATGAAACGGTGAGGCCAGGCCCAGGAAGTCCCCGACGGCGATCTGCGTCCTCATGGCGCGATAACCCGGAAGGGTCTCGAAGGACGTGTCCCACTTTCGCGGCGGCGACGCGGGCCGCGCCGGCGCCGTGGGCGAGCCCGCCCGCCGCATCGCCGCGATCAGGTCGTCGCGCTGGCCGCTCGAGAGCCGATCCCGGTTGGTCTCGTCGCTCACTGCGCCACCTCCGATGCCGTTCGCAGCGCCTCGATCTCGTTGGCCAGACCGGCGAACGCCTCCTGGTCGCCGCCGTGCATGGCGACGAGCGCCTCATCGTCCGCGGCGAGCCCGGACTGATCGGGAGATGCGCCGGCTCTGAGCGTCTGCAACATCCGCCGGGTGAGGTCGTACAGGTTGCGCACCGACGTGATGGCGACGAGCGGAAGTTCGACCCCGAACTTGGTCTCGACGTTCATCCGCAGTTCGAGTGCCATCAGCGAATCGATGCCCAATTCGCCGAGAGGGCGCCCGAGATCGATTTCCGTGGCGGGCAGGCGGAGGATACGTGCCACCTCGGAGCCGATGAGATCGCCGAGAATGCGAAGCGCTTCGGGATCGCTCTTCTCGGCGATCAGAGCGACGAGATCGGTCTCGGCATTGATGCCCTCGTCACCGGAACCGCCGAAGACGCGTTCGAAGGCCGGGGTCCGCAGAATGGTCAGATCACGCATCGCTTCCAACTTCTGGAAGCGCGCGCAGTAGACGACCGGGTCCGCCAGGTGGGCCTCGCGAGACAGGACGTCGTCGAGATGATGCAGGGCTTCGGCGGCCTTCAACCCGGCGACACCGGTGAGGCGGGCGAGACGCCCGGCCGTCGCTTCGTCGCGGGCGAGTGCCCCGACATCCGAAATCGCCCCCCAGGCGACGGCCGTCGCGGGAAGACCCTCGGCGCGGCGGAGGCGCGCGAGCCCCTGCATCCAGCCGTTGGCGGCGACATAGGCACCTTGTCCGGGATTGCCGATCAATGTCGTCGCCGATGAGAACAGGACGAAGCGTTCGATCGGCTGGCCGCGCGTCGCCCGATCGAGGTTGGCGGCGCCGTCGATCTTCGGCGCGAGGACACGCGACAGGGCGTCGTCGTCCATGTTCGCGATGAGGCCGTCCTCCAGGACCATCGCGGTCGACCACACGCCGGAAATCGGTCCCATCGTGGCGACGATGCGAGCCACCAATGCCTCCACGGAGGCCGGATCGGTGACATCACAGACCTCGACGCGGAAGTCGACGCCGGCCGCACGATGGGCCGCGATTCGCTCGGCATCGTCCGCATCCACTCGGCCGCGCCGTGACGCGACCACGATCCGCTTCGCTCCGCGCTCCGCGAGGTGGCTCGCGGTCGCCAAGCCGAAACCTCCGGTCCCGCCGACGACGAGTTCCACCCCGTCGCCGAACGCGAAGAGCCGAGGCCGCTTCGGCGGCAGTCTGCGACCGTCGAGTGTCGGAGGGCGCAGGAGGATCTTGCCGACGTGCCCCGCCGCCTGCATCAACCGGAATGCCGCTCCGACTTCCGCCGCCCCGAAGAGCCGCGTCGGAAGCGGCACATATTTCCCTTCGGAGAAGCCGCCGACCAGGTCTTTCAGACCGCTGGCGATGATCTTCGGATCGTGAACCAGCAGCTGATCCAAGTCGACGCCGAAGTAGGTGAGGTTGCGACGGAAGGGACGCAACGCGAGTTCGGTGTTGCCGACGTAGTCGCGTTTTCCGAGCTCGACGAACCGTCCGAACGACCGCAGGCATTTCAGGCTGGCGCGCATGGCATCGCCGGAGAGCGAATTGAGCACGACATCGACGCCACCGAGCTCGGCTCGGATCGAATCCGAGAAGCTCAGCGATCGGGAATCGAAGACCTTCTCCGCTCCCATCAGTTCGACCAGAGCGCGTTTGTCGGGCGTCGACACCGTGGCGAAGACCCGCGCACCTCTGGCCCGGGCGATCTGGATCGCGGCCAGGCCGACGCCTCCGGCGGCACCGTGCACGAGAACACGCTCGCCCTCGCGCAGCCGAGCGAGTTCGACGAGGCCGTACCACGCGGTGAGGAACGCGACCGGGAGCCCTGCCGCCACTTCCGGCGCCATTCCCGGTGGAACACGGTGAAAGCCGCTCGCCGCCGCGGTGACGTGGGTGGCGAACGTGCTGGCCGCGAAGCCGAAGACGATGTCGCCGACCGCGAACTCCGTGACCTCCGAACCGACCGCCACCACCGAGCCGGCGCATTCGAAGCCGTAGACGGAACCCGCGAGACCTTCGTCGAGCACGTCGTCGTCGAGGAGGCCGAGAGCGAGCATCACGTCGCGGAAGTTGAGCCCCGAGGCGATCACTGCGACTTCGATCTCTCCGGCCTCCGGAGAGCGTCGATCCTTCGGCTTCCAGGAGAAGCGCTCGAGCATTCCACGGCGCGGAAAATCGAGTTCCATCGCGGCCGGTTCGACGAGCGCCGCCGACGCGAAGGGCAAGCCGCGCCGAACCCGCGGCACCAGCGTCCCTCGCTCCGTGATCGATGTCTCGCGCTCGTCGTCCTCGGCTCGGATGCGGGCGAGCAGACGCGTCGCCGCGACGTCCGGGGCGAGGGCCGGATCCACGTCCACCAGACGGACGCCGAGATCGGGAAACTCGTTGATCGCGACGCGGACGAAATCCCGTATCGCCTCGGCGACGGGGTCGAGCGTCGGGCCCTCCCCCGAGGCGATGACGATCGTGACCCTCGGTCTCGGTTCGAGGCCGGCCGATTTCGTCAGCGTGTCGCGCAGAGACCGGATCGTTCGCTCGGTGCGCAGGCGGTCCTCACCGAGGCCGTGGGGCACGATCCGGACGACGTCGACGGGACCGGCCGGGATGTCCGCCGCATCTCCGGTGGCGACGTGTCCCCCGACGGCTCGCAGAACGTCGGCCAGCGCGCCTTCCAGGCTACGATCCCCGGCGTCCAGAGTGGCGAGATCCACCGTGACGGGATCCGCCGGTGCCGCGTCGGCGGGGGAGGGGGCGCGGCCCAGGACGAAGGCTCCGCCCTCTCCTCCCAGGGACACCTTCTCGATGTCGACGGCTCCTGCCGCGACGAGACGCCGCCACCCGCTGTCCGGCGGCGGCACGCGCCCGACCGGGATGGCCGGATCGACGGATCCTTCGAACCATCCCTCTTCGGCGCCGAGAGCGAAGTCGAAGAACGGATCGACCGGAGATTCGATCACCACGATCGCTCCGCCGCCGGTGAGACGCGCCATCAGCCGTTCCGCCAGATCGTCTTCGGCGCCGTGGCGGAAGAGGTGGAGAAGCGCGAGATCGAAGCGCCGTGCCGTCTTCGCGGCATCGTTCAGGTCCAGGATGTCGATGTCGAATCCGGACGGGAGCTGTGCCGCACACTGATCGAGGTGGACGCGATCCGTCCCGGCGATCGCGACATCGATCTCTCGCCGCCGAATCCGCGGCAGGAGCTCGCTCATCAGCGCTCGATGATCCGGCTCGGCGACGATGATCCGCGGGCGGATGTCGCGGGCCTCGGCGACGAGCCGATCGAGGACGGCGGCCAGACTTCTTCTGGACGGTCTGGCGAACCGGCCGTCGGAATCGAACTGCATCAGCACCGCGCCGCGATGCACGATGGGTGTCCCGCGCGTCAGAAAAGCCGAGAGATGCTTGGCCGTGCGGGCGGCGAGCACGAGTTCGGCGCTGGCTTCCGGGAATTCGGCCGCGAAGGTCCTGAGGATCGGCTCGGGTTCGGGCAGTCCGGTCTCGCGCACGAACCGATAGGCATCGCCGTCTCGCACGGCGAGACCCGTCTCCGCCAGAGTTTCGGCGAGGTTCACGGCGTAGTGTCGTGCCTCGATCGCCATCCGGCCCGTCTCGACGAGTGCCGCCGGGTCGAACAGCCCCGTCTCGTCGGCGAGGGCGGAGAGTTCTCGGTGGGCGACGGAATTCATGTGTGCTCGCAGCAGGAGCGAGCTCTCCAGGACTTCTTCGGGTCCGGCGTTCGCCAGAGCTTCGCGTGTCAGAGCCGCCACGTCGAGCTCGGTGACGCGATCGAGCGGGACGTGTTCCACATGGAGGAAGACGTCATGGCTGTCGACCTGACTCAGAGTGACGGCTCGCAACAGCAGTTCACTCACCTCGGCTACGATTTCGCCTTCCGCATCGAAGAGCCAGATCGAAACCGTGAGAGAGTCGCGACATTCCCGTTCGACGTGCAGACGTGCGGTGACCACCGACGCGCCGTCGCGATGGAGAGCGACTCGTCCGAAACGAACCGGGAGATGGGCCCTCCGCACGAGCGGGTCGATCTTCGCCAGACAGAAGAGCGCGTGTAGCGCGGCATCGAGACTGGTCGGGTCGAGACATTGAGGCCTGTCGAAGACCCCCGCTCCGGACGAGGCCGGCTCGGCGAGGCGGACCTCCATCGTCTCGTCGTCACGCACGGCATCGAGCGCGAGGCGGAAGGCCGGTCCGTATTCGAGGCCCGAGGTCAGAGCACGCGCGTAGATCTCCTCGGCCGGATGATGCCGTGACGGCTCGGAGGGCGGGGGCACCGGGTTCGTACGGCCGGGAGTCGAGAGGAGGCGCCCACGAGCGTGAAGGCTCCACTCGCTGTGTCCCAATCGCGGCCTGCCCCAGATCTCGACGAACCCGCCGAGGCCGTCGTGGCGCACCGAGATTTCACGCATGGCGTCTCGTTGGAGCACGATCGGCGACAACACGTCGAGATCTTCGACGCCGATCGCTCCCTCGGGCTTCAGGTCACGGCCGACGGCGAGAATCATCTCCACCAACGCGGCGCCCGGTACGATCGTCTCTCCGTCGACGACATGGTCGGCGAGATAAGGGACGACGCGGGCATCCAGCAGGGTGCGCCATTCGGGTTGCCCTTCGAGGAGGCGCGCCCCGATCAACGGGTGGCGGGGTTTGTCGCCGAAGACATCCAGGCGTTCCGGGGTCGGTGTGAACCGCAGATCACTGTGGTTCCAGGAATAGGTCGGTAGCGGCAACCGGCGATCGCCCGGCGGGGTCGCGGGCTCGCGGGACGTCCTCGCACCGTGCGCGATGGCCCGCGCGACGATGCGGGCGACGGGATCACCTCGGCCCGCATTGTCGTCGCTTTCGGCGAGGCTCGCCACCACACAGGCATGGACGCCCTGTTCGGTGAGGGTTTCGGAGATCGGTGAGACGAGAATCGGCCGCGGCCCGATCTCGACGAAGAGGTCGGCACCGAGCTGCGCCGCCTGGACCACGGCACGCCGAAACGCCACCGGTTCGCGCATGTTGCGCCACCAGTGTTCGGCGCCGAGGTCCTGTCCCGCGACGACCTCGCCCGTGACCGTCGAAACGAGCGGAATGCGGCTCTGCCTGCCGTGGACGTCCCCGAGCGCCGAGAGCATGTCGTCGCGCAGATGCTCGATGTATCGCGTGTGATAGGGATACTCGACATCGAGGACGCGGTTCGCCATGCGGCGGCGGCGACCCGTCGCGGCGACGAGGCGAACGCCCTCCGCTCTTCCCGAGATGGTCACGGAGTTCGGACCGTTCTCCGCCACGACGGTCACGTCGTCCCGTCCCAGGTCCGCGACGAGTTGCTCCACCGCTTCGCGCGTGGCTGCGAAGACGGCCATCGCCCCCTGCCCGCGCAGAGCCTCCTGACAGGTCGATCGGGCGAGGATCGTGCGCAGCGCATCGTCCAGGTCGATCGCATCCGCGGCCCAGGCGGCGGCGACTTCTCCGAGACTGTGACCGAGCACGACCCGAGGAACGAGCCCGGCGTCCTCGAGAGCAGTGGTCAGCGCCGCTTGGATCGCGAAGAACAACGGCTGGACGAAAACCCCCGACCGCATTCGTTCGCCGAAGTCGTCGACCGCGAGGTCGGCGATCAGCGACCGATTCGCGATGCGCGAGAAGGCGGCGTCGACCTTTTCGAAACGGCGGCGGAAGGCGGCGTTGTGCGCCAGAGCGGAACGGCCCATGCCGACCCACTGCGCACCGTTGCCGGAATAGACGAAGCACACGTTCGCTTCGCGCCCGACCGCGGTGCCCTCCTCGAGCCGTTCGGATCGACCGCTTTCGGCGAAGGCCGCCAATGCGGCCGAGAGGTCGTCGCCACGACCGACGGGGGCGACGATACGGTACTTCAGGCGCGCGCGGTCGTGATGAAGCGCCGTGGCCAGTCGCTCCGGCGAGGCACCTTCGTCGAGAACGGCGGCATGGCGTGCCGCCGTTCTGCGCAGCGCTTCGCGGCTGGCCGCCGAGAGGATCAGATGATCCACGACCGGTGTCGCGACGAGAGGTGCCAACGGCAACGAACGCAGCACGACATGCGCATTGGTGCCGCCGAAGCCGAACGAGGACACACCACAGGTGAGGTGGGCGGCGTGAGGGTCCATGTCCACGGCCGATACGGCCGGGGCGAGATTGAGGGCCGCGAAGTCGACGAGCGGATTGAGCGCGTCGAGATGCAACGTCGCCGGCAGCCGGCGCTGTTCGAGCGCGATCAGAGCCTTCATGACCCCGGCCACGCCCGACGCGGGCTCCAGATGCCCGATGTTCGACTTGACCGATCCGATCGGTAGCGGCTCGGCCCGTCCTTTCCCGAGAACCCGACCCAGAGCGGTCGCCTCGATCGGGTCACCCACACGCGTTCCCGTGCCATGTGCCTCGACGAAGGCGAGCTCGTCCGGGTGCAACCCCAATTCACCGTAGACCCGCTCCAACAGCGCGATCTGACCGTCGAGATTGGGAAGGGCTATCCCCGAGGTCCGCCCGTCGGAGTTGACGTCCGCAGCCAGGACTTCGGCCCGCGCCGTACCGGGGCGAACCACGTCGGCACGGCGCAGCACGAAGGCGACCCCGCCCTCGGAACGGACATACCCGTCGCCGGCCGCCGAGAAGGGCCGGCACAAGCCGGTCGGAGACAACATCGAAGCGCGCGAGAAGCCGACGAAGGAGGCGGGGGACAGCAGGATGTTGACCCCGGCGACGACCGCGGTGTCGACTCGACCGGAACGTAGATCGGACACGGCCTGAGCGAATGCGACCAGCGACGAGGAACACGCCGTGTCGACGGTGAAGCTCGGGCCGTGCCAATCGAACACGTAGGAAAGCCGGTTGGCGACGACGGACAGGGTGTTGCCCGTCATGAAATAGCTGTCGACCGACGCCGGATCGGCGGCGTGGAGGTTGCCGTAGTCCAGGCTGGAAGCCCCGACGTAGACGCCCACGTCCTGCCCGGTCAGATCCGACCACGGCAGCCGAGCATCCTCCAGCGCCTCGTAGACGACCTCGAGCAACAGACGCTGCTGCGGATCCATCTGCGCCGCCTCACGAGGCGAGATGCCGAACACGGTGGGATCGAACGCGAACGGATCGTCGAGATAACCGCCTGCGAAAGAATAGGAAAAACCCGCTTCCGTCGGCGAGGGATGGAGCGACCGGGCGATGTTCCAGCGGCCGCTCGGACGCGGTTGGACGGAGCAGCGTCCGTCTGCGAGAAGAGCTCTGAAAGCCTTTTCGTCGACGGCACCAGGAAGACGGCAGGCCGCACCGACCAGAAGAATCGAAAGCTGTTCTCCAGAGACGTTCAAAACGATGTCCTCATCGATGATTTCACTCGAGATCACTCGAGAGCGACCGTTGGAACAGCGCCGAAGACTCGTCTTCCGATTCGGTCCCGATCGACATTCTGCCGGCTCCACAGCTTACCCGACGTTATTCGTCCCACCCCGGTTCGTGAAGTGCCTCCGCCGGCACGTGGTTCTCGGTCGGGGTTCTCCCTGAAATGCCTACCGATCACCAGGGCACAGATCTATTCGAGTAATCGCTTCAACTCGTTTTCATATCGGAATGATTGCAGTCGCTCTCTTCTCAATGAGAGGGGGAGGCGCTCGTCTGTTTCGAGGATTCTTTCCGTAGCAGTTCGTGCGCCCGCCTCGATCGCATCTGTTCCGACGAAACCTCCCCGTAATTGGATGCGGTCGACCAGAAGGCGCAAGAACGCATCGACGAGATCAGGATCCGGTCGAGTGGGATTCGACCAGAAACTCCTCAACGTCCCATGATGGGTCATCCCTTCCACGTCATATACGGAGTTGCCCAGGGGGACAAGCGGAACATTCAGGGCGAGTGCCGTCAGACCGACCGTGGAATTGACCGAAACGACGCCTCGGGCCCGCCGGATGAGACTGTCGAGTGGCCCTCCGTCGACGAGGTCGATTCGGTCCGAGATCGCCGCCTCGCGTGCCCACCGCGCGATTCGGCGAGCCCAGAACGACAGGCCGTTGTCGAGCGGATGAACCTTGAACAGGAGCCGGCACTCGGGGGGGGCGTCGGCCGCGAAGGATCTCAACGTCGCGCGAACGATGGCGAAGAGATCCCCGAAGGGCGCGTGACGTCGGATCTGATAGTCGCCGGGCAGCTGCAGCGGAAAGAGGAAATAGGGTCGATCGCCGTCGAGGTAACGGGGCAGCACCCGGTCGCGATGCCGGCGGGTGAACGGCGTCCCGATCCACTTCAGGACCCAGCCGCCGTACTCGACCAACGGATGGACCGGCCCGTGGGTCCGGTAGTGGGGATGCAGGAAGGGTCCGAGGAACACGTTCGGCAGATGATAGGCGAAATCGTAGAGCGCATAGACGAGGAAGCTGCTTCGCCACAGTGGCGTGAACGCCACGGCCGGCAGTCCGCGCGCGCGTTCCACGATCACGGCAGGGTCACGCGGCATTCGCGAGTGCCCGGACATCCCGTCGGGTTCGAGTGTGAGCCAATCCGGTCTGATGTAACCGTGTTCCAGGACGTGGATGCGAACGTCGTTCGCCATCGCCACATCGACGGCCGCCGCATGCACCGGCCTTCCGTCGCCGAGCATCACCAGGTCGGTGACGCCGTGGCGCCGGATGGTCGCCCGGAGATGGGCCGGCCAGTCTTCCGGACGACCACGAAAGAAATCGGCCGGAGGCGGAGGCGAATGCCGTTCCGTGAGGTGGCGCCGTCCGAGGATGTTCCAGAACACCCTGTCTCCCGAACAGAAGTGAACGGCCCGGGCGACATGACCCTGATCGGTGATGCGATCCGCCAGACGGCGCAGAAAAGGCGAGGCCGGGCCTTGCAGAAACAACACCACACGTCGCTGCCGGGACGACGACCGGTGGGTTTCGGAGAACATGGACACGGCGTATCGGCCTTTCGTGTGAAATGGCGAAGACCCGTCGGACGTCGGACATTCACAGCAGGACGGCCTTCGATCGTGACCCGGGCAGGTCCGGACGGGCGAGGGCGGTCGGTGCGACATACCCGGTTTCGACAGGGGCACCCGTTCGAAGGCGGCCGCCGCGAGCGACCTGCGATTGAAATGCGACGGTCGATCGTTTACCACAAACGCGCGCCATGGGAACGCTCGGGCGAGACCTCGGTCGGGGCGAATCACCTCGGCTGCCTTCCGATGGGCGGGCGCCCTTCGACTGCTGCGGCGATTTCCGCCGCGCGGACAAACGATGGACGAGCATGGTCTGGAAAAAACGAAGCTCGCGGGCGCCCGTGGTCGACGAGGCCGGCCGGATGCCGGAAACCCCTCCGGGGGCGGTGGGCATCGGCGGTGCTCTCGGACGCCTGGTGCGCCGCGTTCTTCCACGTGGGAAAGAACGAGAGCGGTTCGCCGTTTCGGCCGAGGCGGCCGAGGACGCCCAACTCCGTGGCGATTTCGCCGCCGCCTACGAACTCTGGAAGAGGGTCTGGGCGGAATGGCCGACGCGCGTCGAAGGGATCCGTGGGCTGGTCGAATGCGCCCTCGAGCGTGACCATTCCGATCGGGCGGCCGAGGTCGTCGAATCCGCGCTCAAGGCCTTTCCCAACGTGCCGCGCATCATCGCGGCTGCCGCGAGGCTCGCCCAGCGGCAGTCCGACCTCCCCCGCTGCATCGAGCTCTGGCAACGGATCGTCCATCGGCGCGATGCGCCGGAGGTCTGGCACGTCATGTACGGGCAGGCTCTCCTCGTCTCCGGCCGCTACGACGAACTCCAGGCCCATCTCGACGTCTGGCAACCGCGATTGCCGAAAGCGAGTGGGCTTCTCGCCGTCCGCGCGATGTTGGAGGGCGCACGAGAAAATTGGGACGAGGCGGTCGCGGTGTGGCGTGATTTTCGCCGGCGGTTTCCGAACGATCCCGTCGGCTGGGAGCACTACGGCCGTGCGCTCCATGAGTTGGAATTCGCGCGGATGGAATCCGGGGCGCGTGGCGGGGAACTGAACGTGCTCGACATGCCGGTCTCGATCGAAGTGATCGACGACGAAGCCGCCCGCAGCCTGCTCCTGGGTTTCGAGAGCATCGGTTCGGATTGCGAGTTCGGCCTCGTTCAGCGGCGCTACGGTGCCGAACCGCTGAGCCTGCTGCGGTTCAATTCGGTCGACCTGGGTGGTCTGATCGCCGCCGTCGCCCATCGTTTCGACGACATGGGAGGGAACGAGACCACCGAACTGGTCAAACAGTCGAACGGGGAGTTCCTCATGCGCGATCGACGCTGGGGGCTCGTGATGCACACGTTCCTGTTCGAGGGTCAGGTCGAGCCCGACGTCCTGTCGGAAAAATTCCGAAAACGAGTGACGTTCCTGAGAGATCGTTTTCTCGCCGACGCCGCGGACGGGCGCAAGGTCCTGGTCTTCTACTCCCCCAGGCTCGAACCCGCGGACCTGTCGATCCTCCGGAGTGCTCTGGGAACGCTCGGGCCGGTCACCCTGCTGCACGTTCATCCGACGACCGGAACCGAGACCGACGCTCCCGTCGGTTCGGCCGTCGAAGTCGAACCCGATCTCTTCGTGGGTACGATTTCGACCTCCGGTCGCGCTCCGAGCGGAGCATGGGAGATCGCCTATGCCGATTGGATCTCCGTCTGTCGATCGGTCCGCACCCAACTCGACGCACGCGAGCCGGGTGTCGAACCGTGATGGTCCGAGGATGTCGCATCGAGCCGACGGTCGAGTGAAACAGCGCCGCATGGAACGACGACATGAGTGACCGCCCCTGCCTTCACTGGTTGCCGCCACGACCGGACGATTGGCGAACTCGGTTGAAGGCACTTTCCGAACGCGGAGCCTCGGCGGAAAGCTGGACCGAAGCGATCGGCCTCGCCAACCACGACCTCGACTTCACCGCCACGAATGCACTCGCCGGCGTGGTCGGCCGCGTCTTCACGGCGGAAGCGCTGCCGTTCGTGGAGAGCCGACCGGAACGCCTGGCGGTTCTGTCGTCGTCCACCACGAGCCATCTGTTGCCGGGTCTGGTGGTGGGCGCTCTGCGCCGCGGCATTCGCCTGACCGCGCAGGAGAACGACTACGGCCTCTATCGCGAATCGTTGACCGAGGACGGCGGATGGTTGGCGGACTTCCGCCCGACATCGGTCCTCTTCGCGCTCGACACACGCCATCTGGCGCGTGGCGCGACCGATTGCCGAACACGGGCGGATGCCGAGGCGCTGATCGACAGGACGCTGGTCGGTCTGCGGGCGCTCTGGGCGCGAGCCCGTGATCGTTTCGCCGCGAAGGTCCTCCAACAGACGCCGATCCCCTGTCTCCCGCGCCTCATGGGGTCGAACGAGCATCGCAACCCCGCGTCGGCGGCGGCACTCGTCGCACGAATGAACGTCCGCATTCGCGAAATCGCCGACGAAGACGGTGTCGATCTCGTCGCCCTCGACGACCGAGTCGCACGGGACGGTCTCTCGGCCTGGTACGACGTGGCCTTCTGGCTCAAGGCCAAGCAGGAGATCGCGTTGCCGGCGGCGCCGATGTTCGGCGACCTGGTGGCTCGGATCCTGGCGGCGCGACAGGGGCGCTCGGCCAA
This sequence comes from uncultured Alphaproteobacteria bacterium, assembly GCA_937864925.1. Classification (GTDB taxonomy): domain Bacteria; phylum Pseudomonadota; class Alphaproteobacteria; order Rhizobiales; family Ancalomicrobiaceae; genus CALBKH01. Next base: position 22,898 of record CALMFH010000081.1, read on the forward strand.
ATGCCTGGTGCTCGACCTCGACAACACCCTGTGGGGGGGCGTGGTCGGTGACGAAGGACCGCTCGGCGTGGCGTTGGGGGAGGGCTCGGCGCTCGGCGAAGCCTTCCTGAGCGTACAGGCCTATGCCCGCGACCTGCGCCGACGCGGCGTGGTCCTGGCCGTGTGTTCCAAGAACGACGAAGAAATCGCCCGTTCGGTGTTTCGCGAGAATCCCGACATGGTGTTGAAGGAGAGCGACATCTCCTGCTTCGTCGCGAACTGGACCGACAAGGCGACCAATCTCCGAGAGATCGCCCGGCGTCTCAACCTCGGAATCGATTCGCTCGTGTTCCTGGACGACAACCCGTTCGAAAGAGGGTTGGTGCGTCGCGAACTGCCGATGGTCTTCGTGCCCGAACTACCCGCGGCGCCGGAGGGCTACGTCGCTGCGCTCGCCGATTCGGGATGCTTCGAAGCGACGACCCTGACCGAAGAAGATCTCGCGCGTGTCGAATACTACCGTGCCGACCGGCCGTCTCTCGACATTCCGATCGAAGCGACGGATCTCGAAGGACATCTCGCCGATCTGCAGATGGTGCTGACCTGGGGGCACATCGACGAGAAGACGCTGGCGCGCACGACACAGCTCATCAACAAGACCAATCAGTTCAATCTGACGACCCGGCGCCACGGCGAAGAAGAAGTGCGGGCGCTGGCCGTCGATCCGCATTCGCTGTGCCTGTGGTTTCGTCTGGCCGATCGCTACGGCGACCACGGTCTCATCGCCGTGGTGATCGCGCGGAAGAGCCCGTCGGAGGCCGAAGTCTTCGAAGTCGACACCTGGCTGATGAGTTGTCGGGTCCTCGGCCGTCGCGTCGAACAGGCCGTTCTCGAGGTTCTGGTCGCAGCCGTCCGCGCGAAGGGCGGGCGCGTGCTGCACGGCATCTACCGCCGGACGGCCAAGAACGATATGGTGCACGACCTCTATGGGCGTCTCGGCTTCGAAACCGTCGCCGAAGAACCGGGCGAGATCCGCAGCCGGCTCGGTCTTTCCGAATTCGATACGTTTTCTCCGCCCATAGTCGTTCGAGAGGTCGTGGGATGATTCCAGAAGAAACGATTCATGACGCACTCGCAGAGATCTTCGCCGATGTCTTCTTGCGAGATGACATTCCGATATCGAACGAACTCTCGGCGCGTGACGTGAAAGGCTGGGACAGCTTCAAGCAGATCGAGATCATCATGGCGACGGAAGAGCGGTTCGCCGTGAAGCTCACGTCTGCCGAGCTCGACGGACTACGCAATCTCGGCGACCTCGTGCGGATCGTGGCCGAGCGCGGACGCATCTGATGTCGCCCGTCGAGAACGCGCTCCTCGCGGAGATATCGTTCGACGAAGACGCCCGCGACGCGTTCGTCGCGCTGTCCCGCGATTGCAATCCGGTTCACGTCGACCCGATCGCCGCTCGACGCCTGACCACCGGAACGCCGATCGTCCACGGGATCCATCAGGTTCTCGCGGCTCTGGAAGCGCACTTCGCCGCCGGCCCGCGCGCCGCGGCACCGGTCGCCAAGTTGCGCGTCTCCTTCGAAAAGCCCCTGCCGGTCGGCACGACCGCCGGGGTGGTGCGAAGCAGAGCCGACGACCGCGGATTCGTGCTCGACGTGCGATCGGGTGTCGAGGTCACGGCCAGGATCGCGGCGGCATACGGAGCGTGCGGTTCCTCGTCCGACGCCGCGCCCGAAGGCCGGGTCTTCTCGCCGCCGACCCCCCTCGTGTGGAGCGAAGCCGAACTCGCGGAGCTCTCCGGAGAAATTCCGCTCTCCCGAGACCTCGAGGCCGTGAAAGCGGCCTATCCGGCGGCATCGGACGCGATCGGCACAACTCGTGTCGCCGGCCTGCTGGCTGCGACCTTCCTCGTCGGCATGGTCGCGCCGGGACTACATTCGCTGTTTCGAGGTCTGTCGCTGACGGCGACCGGTGACGCCGGACCCGATGCACGGCTCGCCTTCCGGACCGCTCTCTACGATCCGCGGTTCCGCCTTCTCCGCCTCGCCGTCGCGGGTGGGGGATGGACCGGGACCATCGACGCCCACCTTCGTCGCGAGCCGGTCGTTCAGCCGTCGATGGAGGCCGTGTCGCGTCTGGTGGACCGAGACGAATTCTCCGGCCTTCGCGCGCTGGTCGTCGGCGGGTCGCGCGGCCTCGGTGAAGTGATCGCCAAGATTCTGGCCTCCGGCGGCGCCGAGGTCACCATCACCCATGCCAAGGGTTCGGCCGATGCGGCGCGGGTGCGGTCCGAGATCGTCGCCCGGGGGGGGCATTGCGACGTCGCGCCGTTCGACCTGCGATCCGGTCCGGCGGGGCTCGACCACATCCTCACGACGTCCCGCCATCAGGTCTACTTCATGGCGACCCCCGCGATCGCTTCGGCCGATGCCGGACACGATCCGGTCGTCCTCGGTCGTTACCTCGAGAGCTACGTGGAGGGCTTCGCCTTCGTCGTCGAGCGCCTGGCGCAGACCGCCGAAAATCGTCTGGACGTCTTCTACCCCTCGACCGTGTACGTCGAGGACCCCCCTCGAGGCTTCGTCGACTACGCCATGGCGAAAGCCGCGGGCGAAGTCCTCTGCGCCGCACTTCGGAACGATCCGCGCTTCGGCAATGTGGTGATCGAGCGCCTCCCCCGATTGGCGAGCGATCAGACGGCGGGTCTGGTTTCCGAGAGCTTTCCGGATCCCGTCCCCCTGTTGTTGAACGCCGTGCGGAAGACCTCGATCGGGCGCCGCGGTCTCTGAGGCGCCGTCGTCGTCGAAGGACCGGAGTGTCGGAAGCAGAACTCGTACCGAGTTCACGAAGTTTCGACCTGTTCGAAACTTCGTGAACGAAGGCGAGCCCGAACGGACGTCGGCCGGTCGGGCCGTAACGCTCGTGGAATTCGGACGAGTCCGAATTTCATGAGCCCAGTATCAGAGAGGCGCCGCGGGGTCGGGCGAGAGCGGCTCTTCGTGATCGGTCGGCGCCGACGCGACCGCAGCGGTTCTTCGCGCGAAAACCGAAAACGACGGACCGAAGCGATGGTCGGGGTCGTCGTGGCCGACGCGCACGTCGTCGAACCCGAGTGCTCCGAGAAGCGCCAGGAGATCGTCGCGTTCCATCCAGCAGTGCATGTCACGCATGCCGCCACAGAACGACTTGCTGCGCCAGGCTCCCCGATAGCTGCGGTCGTAGAGACGGATATCGATCCCGTGGCGGTGGACCACGCGACCCGGTCCGACGAACGGCCAGCGCCGCGAGTCGCCGATCGGCATGGCCGCCTCGCTGACGTAGTGCGTCCAGAGGAAGACGGCATCGGTACAGGCCGCCACCAGTTCCACCAGACGGATCGGATCGGCCATGTGATAGAGCACCCCGGAGGCCACGACGAAGTCGTATCTCTGCCCCGGCCGTTCGAGCCACGCGGTGAAATCGCCGAGGTGGAACCGGGCGGTCGTGAGCCCGACCAGCTCTTTGACGACGAGGCAGCGCATGAACGAGAGCTTGTTCGCCTCCACCGCATCGATGGCCGCCGCACCCTGGCGTTCGAGCATGAGGGTGTGCGAGGCCTCGAGCGGACCGAGTTCGAGGATCCGGCGATCCTTCAGGGAGCCGAACTGGTCGATCGCCCATTGCAGTCGGGGGTCGGAATAGAGATGGACGTCCCCGGCGGTCAGGCCGAATTCGGGTGGCAGGGCGGTGTTCCACCCCGGGAGGGCGTCGATCGCGTTCTGCGCCGAGGGGGGAGCCGCGACATATTCGTCGAGGATTCCCTTTCGCGGGGCGTTCGCCCGGCGGGCGGCGAGACGACGTAGGAACCCCGTCGCGCGAGAAAACACGTCGGTCAGAACGGTCAGGGGGCGGGTCGGATCTGAAAACGGCTTCATCGTGCTTCGGGCAATCGTTCGACGCCGATCGGCGAAGGGGTCGAGGTCCCCTTGGAATACCATGGATTGAGCGCCGGATCCTCGTAGGTGTCGGTGCCGTGTCGCCGCCGGAGATTGGCCTGTTCGCGCCGGAAGCGCTCGATGTTCTGTGGCGTCTCGTCACTGCCTCGAGAGGCGGACTCGTGATGCACCAGCGTCGCGAAGGGTGTCCAGACGACCCGCAGGCCGGCGGCGACGGCCCTCAGACAGAAATCGACGTCGTTGTAGGCGATGGCGAACGCCTCTTCGTCGAGGAGGCCGATCCGGTCGATCGCGGCGCGCGAGACCAGTAGGCAGGCGCCGGTGACCACCGACATCGATTGGCGAACCCAGAGGCGCCCCATCGGGCCGGGGTGGTTCTCCTGCTGTCCGATGTACCAATGGCCGGCCAACCCGCCCAGCCCGGCTATCACGCCGGCGTGCTGGATGCGGCGATCCGGATAGAGGAGCTTCGCCCCGACGATCGCCGTGTCCGGCCAGTCGAAGCAGGACACCATCTCTTTCAGCCAATCGGCAGCGAGAACCTCGATGTCGTTGTTGAGCAGAAGCAGGAGCTCGCCTCGGGCGAGGCCGATCCCACGATTGATGGCCCGCGAGAAATTGAACGGCTCGGGGCGAATTTCGGTTCTGAAGGGTACGCGCCCGCCCCGGTGGGTGTCGTAGAGATCGAGGACCCGCCGGTCGGTCGTGCCGTTGTCGACGATGATGATCTCGAAATCGGGATAGTCGGTCTCTTCGACCAGACCATGGAGAAGCCGCGAGATCAGATCGTAGGCGTCGCGATTGGGGATGATCACCGAAACGAAAGGCCAATCGGTACGGCCGAGGTCGAAACGGACGCGATGCAGATCACCGTCGATCGCCCGATCCACCCGGACCGCCCGATCCTTCCGGGCGAAGGCTTCGGCGAGGGCCCGGCGGGCGTTGGTCGTCGCCTTCTCGAGATGGAGGGCGGAGAACGATGCACCGTCGCGCCGCCACAGATAGGCGGGATAGGGCAGGTGGAGGCATTGCCGCCGCGAGAGCCCGGCGGTGTAGCGCAGAACGAGGTCGTAGTCCTGCGAGCCGTCGAAGCCGGGCCTGAGGGCGCCGATTTCCGACAGACGATCCCGGCGATAGAGCGAGAGGTGGTTGAGGTAGTTCACACCCGCGAGGAGGACCGGATCGAAGGCCGGTTTCAGGAAGAGATCCAGCGCCTGCAGACGCGCATCGGTCACGACCTCGTCGGTGTAGAGATAGAGGCAGTCCGGGTTGGCTTCGAGTGTCCGGACGATCCGATCGAGCGCATGGGGAGCGAGTGCGTCGTCATGATCGAGAAAGCCGACCCACGGAGCGGTCGCGACCGCGATGCCGGCATTCGTCGCGGTCACGATGCCGCCGTTGATCGGGTTCCGGAGAATGACCAGGTCGCCGTCCCCCGCATGGGCGTCGAGCCACCCCCGGGTTGCCGGAGACTTCGAACCGTCGTCGCTCAGGATCAGTTCCCAGGTCCCGGGCCTCTGGCCGCGGACCGAAGCGACGAGTTCGTCGAGATAGCCGACCGGCGTGTCGTAGACCGGCACAACGAGAGACACGACCGGCTGTGCCGAGGGTGTCGGATCGGCCGCCTGAGCGGCCAGCCACAGAGCGTGTCGGTAAGATGCGCGGGCCGCCTTCCAGGGGCGTCTACGGCGACGGACCAAGCGGACGATCGGGTCCACGAGGCGGAGTATCATCCGGCGTAGATCGAAGGGCATCGATACCCCTTGCTGGCATCATCGAGCGGTCGGTTCGGTGGAGCACGCTTCACGATAGCCTGTGATCGGTTTGGTTTGCAAAATCAACCCTGGTTCGATAAAATGGATCACTTGAAGATAAAAACATCGACCCGAGTTTCGACTGGAACAGTATTCGCCACCGGGTTCTATCGAGTTGAACTGAATGATTCAAATCGACAGAGTCTTCAAGTTCTATCGGACGGAAGGTCACACGAAGATCGTTCTCGATCACGTGTCGGCGACTTTTCAAAGCGGCCGTTCTTACGGATTGCTCGGGGTCAATGGGGCCGGTAAGTCAACGACACTTCGGCTCTTGGCTGGAACCGAGCTCCCCAATTCGGGGCGTATTCGCAGGTCGGTCCGCGTCTCTTGGCCTCTGGGATTCGCCGGTGGCTTTCACCCGCTGATGTCGGGGCGCGAGAACGTCAAGTTCGTTGCGCGTGCCTATGGTGAGGATCCGCGCAGAGTACTCTACTTCGTCGAGGACTTTTCCGAACTCGGGGACTATATCGATGCACCGGTGAAGACCTATTCGTCCGGTATGATGGCACGATTGGCCTTCGGACTCTCGATGGCGATCGAATTCGATTGCTATCTCATCGATGAGATCACCGCCGTCGGCGATCTTCGTTTCCAGGCCCGATGCAAGGCCGCCTTCGACGAACGTCGCAAGAACGCCGACCTCATCATGGTGTCTCATTCGATGGACACAATTCGTGACTACTGTGACCATGGTATGGTTCTGGTGGACGGGCAGTTGTTGCAATTCCCGAACGTCGAACAGGCGATCGCGGCCTACAACCGATTGAACCGGTGAGGGGTGAGTGACCGGAAACATGGACTTCGACGATCGCCCCAATCCCGGATCCTATTCGGCGCTCGAGAAGGCTCGCCAGGTGTCGGTGGCCCTCTCCGAAGCCGCGCGGAAAGCTCGTTTCTCGACCCGCAGTCGCAAGACCCTCGTCTCCGGAGGGTTCCAGGCGCGGCGTGGCGCCGGTCTGATGTCGCTCTTCATCTGGGCGACCTTCGCGCTGATCGTCGTGATACCGGTGGTCTCGGCGTCGATCTATTATGGCCTCCTCGCATCGGACCAATATGTGGCCGAGGCACGGTTCACCATCATGGGTGGGGAGGTCCCCAGTCCGGATGCCATCGACAAGATGACCGGAATTCCGGCGATCGCGATCATCCAGGACACCCAGATCGTGACCAATTACATCCACAGCCGAGCTGCGTTGGAGAAGCTCGAATCGAGGATCGGGGTTCGTGCGCGTTATTCCCGTGACGACATCGACTTCGTGGCGCGCTTCGATCCGAGTAAGCCGATCGAGAAGTTCGTCAAGTATTGGGACGGCATGAGTTCGACCTCGATCGGCATGCCGTCCGGCATCGTCGAACTCAAGGTGCGTGCGTTCTCGGCGTCGGATGCCGTCGACATCACCAGAGCGATCCTGAAGATCTCGGAAGACCTCATCAACGAGTTGAACGATCGCATGAACGGGGATGCGGTCCATGCCGCCGAGCAGGAGCTCCGAAACGCCTCCAACCGGCTGGCGACAGCCCGATCGGCACTCGAAACGGCTCGAAACGAGGAGAGCATCCTCGATGCGACCAAATCGGGGGACAGCCTTTCGATGCTCGTCACGCAACTCAAGGCGGCTCTCCTGCAGATGCAGCAGGATTATGAAACGAGCCGCCGAACGGTCAGTCCGTCGGCGCCACAGATGCGCGCCTTCCAGGCCCGCATCGATGCGACGCAGACCCAGATTCGCGAACTCGAAAGCCGGATGACGGCATCGTCGCAGGACACGGCGAGCGGGCGAACCCTGTCACAGTCCCTGACACGCTTCAGTAGACTGGAGCTCGAGCGTCAGATCGCGGAGCGGCTCTACGCCAGTGCCGCCGGGGCACTCGAGATCGCGCGGATGATCGCGGAAAGAAAGATGATGTATCTGAACACGTTCGTAGAACCGGTCGCACCTCAGGAGGCGCGCTATCCCAAGCGGCTGCTCTATTCGGCCGTGACCCTCGCCGGGTCTCTCGCGCTCTGGGGGGCCCTGGTCGGTCTGGTCGTCGCAACACGCAACAACATGGCATGACGAGGATCGTGGCACGCGATGCTCTTCAACCGAGAACAAGACATCGGGATTCGTATTGCGGGGTATGTCGTACCGGACGGGTACGAGACGATACCGCGGTTGCGCGTCTCGAGCGATGGTGACGTCCTGCTCGAATTCGAGGCGAACGAGATCCGCGAGGTGATGGTCACCGAGAAGCGACATGTCTCCGGGCGATGTGGTTTCTTCGTCGACACGTCGATGATCCCCGATCTCGCCGCCCGCAGCGACATCGAGATCCACGATGTCGAGACCGGGCTCCTGATCTACCGTCGGCCGCGAGAGACCGATCAGCAGCGAAAGATCTTTCGCCTCGAGACCGATCTCTTTCCGCATTGGCGGCTCGACGATGCTCTGAAGCCGTATTTTCAGTATCACGTCAAAGGGGCCGAGAATTATGGTCGCGAGACGGTCACGCAGCTGTTCCAGCTCTATGGCGTCCATTCTGTCTATCTGAGCGGGCGTGTCCTCTATCGGAATTACGCGCATCTCATCGAAGAAGGCCACGAGGTCTTCACGATGCTGCAGGATCCCTATCACCAGTTGGCCGAGCGGCTGTTGGTGCTGGGAAAGCTCAAGGCGCTACGCAACCACCATATCGGGGCCCGTGATCTGTCCTATTTCGAGCCGACCATCGCCTTCGCCGAGAGCCTTTCGTATCGTGACGAGAAGGAGCTTCGTCGCAGCCTGCGTCAGATGCCGTCGGAAGTGGCGACGACGCTCGCCAACCCGCTGGTCCGGCAGTTGACGGCCACGACGCCGCACGAGATGCCGGCAGGAGGCGCGCTCGCGGCCGCTCTCGACCTGCTCTCCTGTTTCGCGGTGGTGGGGTTGCGAAGCGCCGGTCGGCACTATGTCGAGGGAGTCGCCGAGTTGCTGAACGTCGATCCCGACCTTCTACCCGAGCCGCCGAGGTTCGACGCCGTCGACCGATTGGCCGGCATGCTGAGGGAGACGAAAGCAGTCGACGTCCTGTTGGAAAAGGATCAAGAGATCTATCACCACGTGAGCGAATCTTTCCGCAGGCTCGACGTGGAATCGCGAGAGGCCGTCCGGTCGGGATCGGCCGCCTGACTTGCGCGAATGAAAGCGATGGCGATGCGAGAACATCCGACGACGATCGAAGGTGTGCGGGGTGAGGAAGCGCGTACCATCGACGTCACGCAGAGCCCGCCGTCCGAACTCCCGGTCTTGGCGCGACCGCTGGCGGCATTGCGTCGGGTGCTTCGCCGCGACGAGACCGGTTCGGTTCAGGGGGAGGAGCGCCGGCGCCCGATCACGCTGCCGAGCCCGCCCAGCTATCGTCTGACCTTCATCCTGTGTGTCGTCCTGCCGTCGTTCATCTCTCTGATCTATTTCACCTTTCTCGCCTCTGATCAGTTCGCCGCCGAGGCCCGGTTCGCCATCCGATCTGCACCTTTCGCGACAACTGTCGATTCCAATACTTCGGGCGCCCTCTCGTCGATGGGCAGCGGGGGGATCCCGTCCATCGCCGGTCAGGACGCTCACGTCGTCGCCAATTTCATACGGAGTCCGGCGATTTTCGCGGAGCTCGATCCGGCGGTCGATCCCAAGAAGATATTCACACGCCCGGAAGCCGATTTCTGGGCACGTCTGCCCATGGACGCCAGTCTCGAGACGCTGACGGACTATTGGCGCGAGATGGTCCACACCAACGTCGACGGACCGTCCGGTATCGTGACCGTGACGGTTCGGGCTTTTCGGCCCGACGATGCGCGAGACCTGATGGAGTCCATCGTCAAGGCGAGCGAAAAGCTCGTGAACACCATGTCGCAGCGTGCGCGCAACGACTCCATGAGCGCGGCAGAAGCGGAGGTTCGCCGCACCGAAGCCCTGGTTCGGGATGCGCTGGTGGAGTTGCAGGCCTATCGCGAGAAGGTCGGTTTCATCGACCCGGTGAAGGCAGCCGCTTCGTCCTCGCAGTTGCTGCTGCAGACGATGGCGGAGAAGATCAAGCTCGAGAGCGACTATTTCGTTTCGCTACGGGCGACAGGCAGCGATTCACCCACGGTCTTGCCGCTGAAGTCGCGTATCGAGGCCCTCGACCAGCAGATAGGGAAGCTGAAAACTCAACTGACCGGTACCGGAGGCCCCGATCCCAGCATCGCATCGACGATCGCGCGCTTCGAAGAACTGGAATTGAAGCGCGTGTTTTCGGAAAAGCTGTACGATTTCGCGACGCGAGCGATGGAACGTGCTCGGCAGAGAGCCGAGCGGCAGAATGTGTATCTGTCCGTCTTCGTGGCACCGATGTTGCCGGAAGAGGCGCGGTTCCCCCTGAGGTTGAGCATGAGCATCCTCATCCCGATCGGACTTCTCGTCCTCTGGGGTATCGGGGCCCTGACGGCTCTGACGATCGAAGATCACACCTACTGAAGGGGAGCATCGATGAATACGGCGTCGCCTTTCCTCGAGCCTCTCCGAGGGCGTGCCCTGCTCGAAGCGCAAGGACGAATTCTCGTGGCCCTGATGCTGCGGGACATCAGGACGCGCTTCTTCGGAAAAGCCTGGGGATTCGTCATCGCGATCGCCTGGCCGATTTCACACATCCTGATCCTGTTGGGTGTGTACGAACTTATCGGCCGGTCCGCCCCCTATGGAGAGAGTACGGCCCTCTGGTTCGCGACCGGTATCATCCCGTTCATGGCATTCTCCTATATGTCTCGCCTGATATCTCTCGGTGTATTGGTGAACAAGCCACTTCTTACTTATCCGGTTGTCTCGGTCATGGACATAATCTTGTCGCGTGCCATCGTGGAGGCCCTTTCCGCCTCGATGGTCGTGATCATCATGTGTTCGTTGTTCTGGGCCTTGGACATCGATTTCATGCCCACCTCGATCGTCGAGGCCGCAGAAGCACTGCTTGCTTCGATGTTGCTGGGTTTGGGCGTCGGAGTTGTTTCGGCGGTTGTGACGGGCATGATTCCGTATTGGGCGGTCGGGTACGGGCTTTTCATCATTTTCCTATGGATCACATCGGGAGTGGTATTCGTTCCGTCCGCTCTACCCGAACAACTCAGGACGATTGTTTCATACCACCCCGTTCTCCATTGCATAGAGTGGATGAGGTCGGCTTATTATGATGGATATGGCATGGCCGTGTTGAGTAAGACGTACGTCATCTGGTGGGGGTTGGGATCACTGTTCGTCGGCTTGATCATGGAGCGATTGCTTCGCGGAAAAGTACTACAGTAGTGATGGGCGGACGGTTCTGTCGCCGAGGCGGCAGCGAATGGGCTGATCTCGGCGCCGAAACATGCGCCAGTATCCGCTGTCGGTCGTTCCGGGTAGAGGTGGTCGATGTCCGGCCCCGGCGCGTACACCGTGCCGTGGCGACGGCGAGGTCTCTCCGAGACGCGATCGTGAACCGCTTCACAACGGAGACGTTCGGTTCGAGACCGTGACGGCGGCGGTGTGGTCCGGGAGGTTGAACCATGGGTCTGTCTCGAGGGCGTTTCCAACGGGTGCTGTTCGCTTTCGCGATCCTCGTCTCGGGCATCGTCACGGCGCAGGCCGAGAAGCGTGTCGCACTTCTCATCGGCAACGGGGCCTATGCTTCGGGCGCGCAATTGCTCAACCCGCGGAACGATGTCGAGGCTTTGCGCGGAGTTCTGAAGGCGGCCGGGTTCGACTCCATCGAGGCGCAGACGGATCTCGATCGCGGTTCGATGGTCAAGGCTCTGCGCAGCTTCGAAGAAAAGGTCCAGGGTTCCGACATCGCGGTGGTGTTCTATTCGGGCCACGGGATCGAATTCAACGGTCAGAACTTCCTGATTCCGGTCGATGCCAAGCTCGTGTCCGACCGGGACATCGAAGACGAAACGCTCTCGCTCGACCGGGTTCTGCGCGCGATCGATGGCGCAGCGAAGCTCAAGCTGGTTCTGCTCGATGCCTGTCGCGACAATCCCTTCGCCAACACCATGAAGCGCTCGCTGACCCGCGGCGGCGCGTCGAGGGGATTGGCGCGCGTCGATGCGGCAGAGGCCAACATGCTGATCGCCTATGCCGCCGCGCCGGGGCAGTTGGCGCTCGATGGCGACGGTCGAAACAGTCCGTTCACGTCGGCGCTGGTGAAGCATCTGTTGACCCCGGGGCTGGATATTCGATTGGCGCTCGGCAAGATTCGCGACGAGGTGGCGACCACCACGGGCCGACGGCAGATCCCCTTCCAGACGGGGTCGCTCGGTGGCGACATGATCCAACTCGCGCCGGCCACCCCCCCCCGCCAACCGGCCGGCCGCCGGCGGTCAGGTCGGTGCTCTCGACCCCGTTGCGATCCAGAGCCCGCCGGCGAGCGTGGACGAGAAGCGGCCGACGACGTCCAACGCGACCGCCGCCGCCTATGCCACGGGCCGGATCGACAAGTGCGAGGTGGCGGGTAAACGGGGCGAATTCGCCATCGCGCCGGTGGTTGCGGGCCAACTGACGCTCGTCTCGAATCTGCCGGCGCCGGGCTGGAACAACGGTGACACCCCCGAAGGGGTGAAGGACGGCTACGAGTATTGTCTGGCCGCGAACATCGCCTGGAGACTCGGGCTCGATCGGGTCAAGTTCGTCAATGTCGACTACGATATGCTGGTGGGGGGCAAGGTCAAGGACTTCGACCTCGCGCTGTCGCAGATCTCGATCACGGAAAAGCGCAAGGAGGTGGCGAAGTTCTCGGCGCCCTACTTCGAGAACGGCATCGGTCTGCTCGTCAAGAAGGGACGAAAGCTCTCGGGTGGTGACATCGGAAGTCTGAGGATCGGTGTCCAGATGGGGACCGTCGCCGCCGACTTCGTCCCCGACCGACTGAAGCCGAAGGTCGCCGCCAAGGTGTATCCGGACGCCCCCGCGTTGTTCACGGCACTGATGGCCGACAAGGTCGATGCCGTGATGACCGATACCACCGTGGTGTTGGAACAGGCCGCAGCATCCCGGGGCAAGCTGGAGGTCGTCGGCCAGTACAGCACCGGCGAGCAGTTCGGCGCGTTGTTTCCCAAGACGTCGGCCGATGCGGCGATCCTCGACAAGGTGATTGCGTCGCTCATCGCCGATGGCACGACCAACAGGCTCTCGTCCAAATATCTCGCCGCTGCGTTCGGCGGCGATCCGAACGGAGTTCCCTATTTCAAGCCGTGACGTTTCGACAGCGGCGTCAGGAGCGTCGACGAAGGCGGTGGGACGGGCCGTAAACGAGGAAGAACCCGTCCACGGTTCTCGACACTCGTGCTCGGAAGTCACGACGAAGACAGGAGGTACGGACGCACCCGGCTGTCGAAGGCACATGAGGAATACCGGCGATCATTGAAAATGACCGCCGGTATTCCTGACGCGAACTTTTCATGCCGTTGACACATAGAAGAAATTCGCGTGCCTTCACATGCCGGATGCGTCGGTACAGCCGGCCTTTGGTATGAGAGCGGTGAGGATCCCGACGCGGCTCATGAGCATGGGATGGCCGAACGCCCCCGCCCACCCACTCCCCGCGGTCGACGTGAAGGCGATGTCGGCGGCCTCGAAGCGCGAGAAGACACGGTCGGAGTGGGCACCGCAGCATGGTGTGTTTCGGCGTGGAACTCTGACCCTCTACGAGGGGTGATCGGCGTCCAATTTTGACCCCCTTACCGCCATCGCGAGCAGACTGCCGTTCCTTTCATGGAGGGCGGCGGTCGGGGGATGAAGTCAGTGGATACGATTGCGCGGATACGCCGCGAGTTCTTCGTTCGGGGTCGTTCGATCAAGGAGATCGCCCGCGAACTGCACGTCGCCCGGAACACGGTCCGGAAGGTGCTGCGTTCCGGTGAGACGATCTTCTCCTACAGTCGAGGGAGCCAGCCGCTGCCGAAGCTCGGGCCGTGGAAGGCCGAGCTGGACGGGCTGCTCGCGGCGAACGCGGCAGCATCTGCGCGTGAGCGGCTGACGCTGGTTCGGCTGTTCGAGGAGCTTCGCGGCCGGGGTTACGAAGGCGGCTACGACGCCGTTCGTCGCTACGCTCGGGTCTGGGCGCTGGAGACGTCGGCGACGAAGGTCGACGCCTACGTGCCGCTCTCCTTCGCGCCGGGCGAGGCGTACCAGTTCGACTGGAGCCACGAGGTCGTCCTGATGAACGGCCTGCCGATGACGGTGAAGGTGGCGCACGTCCGGCTCTGCCACAGCCGAATGATGTTCGTCCGGGCCTATCCGCGCGAGAGCCAGGAGATGGTGTTCGATGCCCACGACCGGGCCTTCGCCTTCTTCCGGGGCACCTGCACGCGCGGCATCTACGACAACATGAAGACCGCGGTGGAGACGATCTTCGTCGGCAAGGAGCGGGCCTACAATCGGCGCTTCCTGCAGATGGCCGGGCATTACCTCGTCGAGCCGGTCGCCTGCACGCCGGCTTCGGGCTGGGAGAAGGGGCAGGTCGAGAACCAGGTCGGGCTGGTGCGCGAGCGGTTCTTCACGCCGCGCCTGCGGGTCCGGTCCTTCGACGAGTTGAACGCCCTGCTGCTCGACCGGTGCATCGCCTACGCCAAGGCGCATCGGAACCCGGAGTTCCCCGACCGGACGGTCTGGGAGGCGTTCGAAGCCGAGCGGGCGTCGCTGGTGCCGTATCGCGGCCCCTTCGACGGGTTCCACGCGGTGACGGCGTCGGTATCGAAGACCTGCCTCGTGCGGTTCGACAACAACAAATACTCCGTATCGGCGAGCGCGGTCGGCCGCCCGGTGGAGATCCGGGCCTATGCCGATCGGATCGTCGTTCGTCAGGACGGCCGAGTGGTCGCCGAGCATCCTCGCTCCTTCGGTCGCGGCGAGACGATCTACGATCCCTGGCACTACGTGCCGGTGCTCGCCCGCAAGCCGGGAGCCCTGCGCAACGGCGCCCCGTTCAAGGACTGGGTGCTGCCGGGCGCGTTGGAGCGGGTGCGCCGCAAGCTCGCCGGCTCCAACGACGGCGACCGGCAGATGGTGGAGATCCTCGCCGCGGTGCTCGACGACGGACTGGGCGCGGTCGAGGCGGCCTGCGCCGAGGCGCTCGGCGAGGGCGTGCACTCCGCCGACGTGGTGCTGAACATCCTGGCGCGACGGCGGCCCGCGCCGATCCCGGTCGGCATCCTGACCCCGGATGCGTTGAAGCTGCGGTTCGAGCCGATCGCCGACTGCGCGCGGTACGACGACCTGCGGAGGGCCGGCTGATGGACCGCACCCAGATCCTGAGCACGATGGCCGAGCTGAAGCTGTTCGGCATGAAGGCGGCCTACGACGAGATCGTAGCGGCGGCCCTGAAGCGCAACCACGACCCCCAGCGCATCGTCGCGGCGATGCTCACCGCCGAGATTGCCGAGAAGCAGGCCCGCTCCATCCGTTACCAGATGGGCGTGGCCAAGCTGCCGCTCGCCAAGGACATCGACGACTTCACCTTCGACGGCACGCCGATCAACGAGAACCTGGTCAGGGACCTCGCCGGCGGCGGCTTCGTCACCCAACAGCGCAACGTCGTGCTGATCGGCGGCACCGGGCGGACAAGACCCACCTGGCGATCGCCATCGCCCGGTCCTGCATCAGGGGCGGCATGCGCGGCCGCTACTTCAACGTCGTCGACCTCGTGAACAAGCTCGAGGCCGAGGCCCGTGCCGGCCGACAGGGGCGAATGGCCGACTGGCTCTGCCGCCTCGACTTCGTCGTCCTCGACGAGTTGGGCTACTTGCCGTTCGCCCGATCCGGCGGTCAGTTGCTGTTCCATCTGATCAGCCGGCTCTACGAGCGCACCTCGATCGTGGTCACGACCAACCTCGCCTTCGGCGAATGGCCTTCGGTGTTCGGTGACGCCAAGATGACCACGGCGCTGCTCGACCGCCTCACCCATCACTGCGACATCGTCGAGACCGGCAACGACAGCTGGCGCTTCAAACACCGGGCCTGAGATCGGCGCCGTCGTCGGTATCGTGCCTCCGGTCGGGCTACGCCCTCCCTCCGTCACGACGCCGACGGCATGCCCGAAACAACCGCTGTCCTGAAAGACAGGCGGCCACCTTCAACACGAAACCAGGGGGTCAAAGTTCCACGCCGATCCGGGGTCAAGTTTGCTCGCCGATTGACAGCATGGCGTGCTTCCGAACCGAATCACCACCGGGAAGAACCGGCGCCGCCTACGGCCGATTACACGGACACCGAGTTCGGTGGTCACGATTGATACCGAGTTCACGAAGTTTCGAACAGGTCGAAACTTCGTGAACTCGGTATTATTCGCCTACAGAGCCTGGCAATTTCTACAAGCTTCGACGTCCGTCTTGGCGCCGAGGCTCCCCCGGAGCCAACAACCGAACTGAGCCGTTCGGTGGGGCTGGCCAACTACGTATTGGAACACATGGACTCATTGGACAATTTTTGCACCCTAGTGCCGAAATCGCGATTTGGAGACGCAAATGGCAACATTTAGCTGGTTGACTACGGGTAACTGGATACCGAGCATTACTGCAGATGCGACAGGTGAAGCATTATATGCTGGAGTTTACAGTCGAACCGTCAATGGTAAATTGCAGACCTTGCGTTTTGACGTTCTTCTCGGAGGCGCAGGCAATGATTCGTTGTATGGCGACGACTTGGGCGTCTATATCTCTGGCGGCGGTGGAGATGACACCATTTTCGGCGGAGCAATGAATGATACGATCGAAGATAATGATGGATCTACCGTCAATATAAGCGCGCTCGGCGGCGATGATACAATTATTACCACGACAGGAATGTCCGGAAGTATTGATGGCGGGACTGGGACCGATCGGCTACAAATATATGGCGATATATCAAAAATAAAGCTTGAAAACGTTGAATCTATTTGCACATATCGCAGTGATTTCATAACAATAACAGAAGAGCAATTGAATGCGGTGCAGTCAATACAATCGCTTCGGTACGATGATTTACAACTTACATTGAGATTGATATTGAAAACAGCTGGAATTATCGATATTTCGAGCAAGGGGCTTGGGGCTCCTACAGAAATATATGGATCATCTGGTGGTGATATAGTTACACTCGGATCCAGTCGTGATTGGTTCATTGGTGGTGCGGGTGACGACATTGTGTATGGTGGGGCTGGTAATGATATTATTTCTCTGGAAGAAGGAAACGATGTCGCTTATGGCGGCGACGGAAATGATTTCATCGATGACCTGCGTGGGATGTCTACGGAAATATATGGAGATGGCGGCGACGACAAAATAGAAGTATATAGTAATATCTATTCTGGCAACAATGCTTTTTATAGCATTAGTGGAAAAGTCGATGGAGGTGACGGGTTTGACATCATATTTGGAACGCCAGACATTACTGGAATTGATATATTCAATGTAGAGGCTCTATACGTTACGGGTCCGAATGAACAAACGACGGGCTTTGCCGATCAATTTGAGAATTTTCAAATTATTGCGAATTCAACAAATCAAACATCGCTGCCGGTCCGTTTGAAACTAGGTAAGTCCGGGTCTGTTGATATTTCATCACAATTGAAATCGTACAGCTGTGAATTTAAAGAATCGGATGGGGACGACAACATTGTACTCGGTTCTGGCAATGACAAGTTTATTTGTTCGGATTCCCTTGATGTCAACACGTTCGACGGTGGCATGGGGCGAGATATAGCCAGTTATGATAACACGAGCGATAATTACACTGTAACGCGCAACGCAGATGGGAGCGTGACGGTCGCCGACATCTCGGGGGGCGCTTCGAGCGGGCGCGATACGCTCCGAAACATAGAGATCGTGAAATTCATCGATACGGGGCTGCGATTGCATGGCGGAATACACGATTTCGACGATTCGGGCTCCGCGGATATCTTGCTTCGAAACTCCGAGGGCGTCACCGGACTCTGGTCGATGAACGGCATCACTGTCACTAGCCTGACTTTGACCTCTGTTCAGGTACTGAACGACTGGGAGATCAAGGCGATCGCGGACTTCGACGGCAATGGTACCTCCGATATCCTGTGGCTCCACGCCGATTCCGGCAGTGCCCTCGACGGTGTCTCCTACGTCTCCTACCAGGACGGGGCCGCGGCGACCGGCGGCAACGTGGTGCAACAGCTCTCCGGTTGGTCGATTGCTGGGGTCGGTGACTTCACAGGCGACGGCAAGGCCGACGTGCTCTATCGCAGCGATACGACCGGAATGACCTATCTCGACGTGATGGACGGCGCCGCGATCGACTGGGGTTCCTCCGGCTTCACCTCTTCGCAAGTCACCGACACCAAATGGACGGTCGCCGCGGTTGCCGACTTCAACGGGGACGGCAAGGCTGACTTGCTGTGGCGTTATGACAACGCGGCCGATCTGTCGGATCCGCTCAATGGCACGCTCTTCGAGTGGAAGATGGACGGTTCGAACGTGACTTCTGCGGATCTTCTTTCGCAGCAGGCGTCGGGCAACTGGCAGGTGGCCGGCACCGGCGACTTCGACGGCAATGGCACGGCGGACATCCTATTCCGCTACCACAATGCGTCGAACACGTCGGATGCGCTGAACGGCCTTTCTTACATCGACTTCATGAATGGGGAGATGGTGGCAAAAGGCGCGCCGACACGGTGGCAGGTGGGTGAGGACTGGCAATTGGCGTCGATCGGCGACTTCGACGGCAACCTGAAGTCGGACATCCTGTGGCGGCAGACGTCGACGGGCGCAACGTACGCCTGGCTGATGGACGGCACGAACGTGGCGGCCGCGGGCTTCACCTCGGAGCAGGCCGGGACCGGATGGGCCACACAGAACGGCACGCTAATAGGATAGGGTTTCGTCGGGATATACCCCGAGGAAGCCGGGCCCTGTCGACGAATAGGCGTCTCTGGGCGGGCGGCTGCAATGAGGACGAAGCCGAGGTGGCCCTCGGCGGTCCTTTCGTTCGTGGTGGCGGGACGGCGGGAGTTCTTCAGCTTGTAGAAGCAGCGCTCGATCCGGTTTCGCAGGGCATGGACGTGATCGCCGACGGGGGTCGGAACCTTGCGGCTTCGACGCGTCGGGATGACCGGTGCGACGCCGCGTGCCCCCATCTCGTCCCGTAAGCGATCGGAATCGTTGCCACGATCGGCCGGAAGGACCTTCGGCTCGGGACCGCCCACGTCGAGCGAAGGAACCGCGCCGAGTTCCGCCGATCGCACCGTCGACGTATCACGCCACGTCGTTCGTCGTCGCGACCCACGACGGCCCCTCCTCGGGTGGGCCGCGACGGGTGCTGTGCCACACGACCTGGCGGGTGTTCGATGAGAACTTCCGGGTCTACGGCGTCTGCGAAGTCCGGCGAAAGATGAACCGCGAAGGCACTCCCGTCGCACGATGCGCGGTGGCTCGGCAGATGAAACAGGAGGGACTTCAGAGCGTTGTTCGTGGTCGTCCGGCCGTTCCGAGCACGCGGCCCGAACCGGCTCTGGGTAACGACTTCACCTACGTCTCGACCCGGTCCGGCTTCGTCCACGTCGTCTTCGTGTTCGATGCCCTCGAGCTGGCCCTGCAGGAACGCCATCCAAAATCGAGCGGCGGCTTCGTCCATCACAGCGACCGAGGTGGCCAATACCCGTCGATCCGCTACACCGAGCGCCTCGCCGACGCCGGCGTGGTTCCCTCGGCCACTACACGGGCCACGCGTCCCGCTTTCGCCGTCGGGGTTTCCTACGACAATGCTCTCGCCGAAACGATCAACGAGCTCTACGAGGCCGAGATGATCCTCCGGCGCGGGCTGTGGCGATCCCTCGAGGTGGTCGAGTCCGCGACCCTCGAATGGGTCGACTGATTCGACTACCTCGGGCTCCTCGAGCAGGCGCGCGCAAAGTGGCGAGTGAAACGGGCACTTTCCCACCGCTCGCTCGATCCACCCCCTACCGCATCTCCGGGAATGCAGGATTCGGGTGATTGCCAAAATCGAAGTGGCTTTTGGCCATCGGTCACGGGAAAATTGAAGAAGATCACGAACTTGTTCTACTTCGACCCATGACGGGAATGGTGACGTCGCGAGCCGCTCCTGGATAAATTTCGCAATCTAAATCACCCAAATGCCGATAATGCAGATATTGGCCGGCGTCAGAATCTGGTCTCCAGATGAATACTTGCGCCGATGAAAATCGGTTCACTGTAAAACTCCAACGATGGGCGTCACATTCGTTTGTGTTCGATAGCACAAAATAAGTCGATCTCTACCACCAGAATCGCTCGACTTTGCGGTTCTGGGGATAGAATAATGCACTGACAAAGAACAAAATCCGAACACGACTTCCGCAAATCTGTGAATTCGATCGAGCTGGGCTTTTGAAAAATTGACGGAAGGTGGCGCGCCCAAAAGGATTCGAACCTCTGATCCCCAGAATCGTAGTCATGTAATACCTATATATACGTCAGATTTTGCAAATGTAAAAATAGATATGTTGCCTTAAGAATATTGTCATATTGTCGATATCAATATTTCTCATTACGGAATAATTGAGTTCGTGCTCATTTCGGCAGGAATTTCGACGCTGTTTAACTGCGTGGCGAGCGAGCACTTGCCCCTCCCGCCGGGGCTCGTCGAACTTCAAGAAGAAGGTAGTCTACTTCAATTCCAGCGCCATGATCCCTTTGAAGGATTGCGTATTCTGCATCAGGGGCGCTTGAACGGGATCACGTTTCCATCGTCGAGAAACACCTGCATGCCCTCGCCCTCGACCGTAGCGAGGAATTCGGCATAGGCAGCGTCGTCCGATGGAAACGGATCGTCCCAGACGATCGACGTGCGGTTCCCGTTCACGACCTCCAGGGTCCATGCGGCTTCATGCTCGAGGCGAGCGATGCTCACCTCGACGGAGATCCCGTCACGAGAATACTGGCCGCAATGACCGGAGAAGACGATATTCGGATCCTTCATGGCCTCACCAAGCTCTGCGGCTTCACCATCGCTACACCACAATATCCGGCGTATAGGCATTCATGAAGTCCGAGATCGCGAACGGTCTCATCGATCTGACGGACGGTCGTCGGAGTCTGCTCCCTCAACTCTCGGCACGGTTCACTCGGCGCCGGGCACGGGCCTGACCCAGTGACCGGGTTTGAGATGCTCGGTGTAGACGAAATAGCTGCGTTCCGAGCAGTCCACGCGGAAGGTGTGTTGGGTGGACCCGAGCGGCAATCCGCCTTCCTGGCGCGGGACCTTGCGCGACGAGAGCACGTGCTTGCAGGGATGGCCGGCTGCGACGATCCATTCTGCGAACGCCCGGTCTCGGGCGGCGCGTTGTGCCGGCGACGGAACCAGGTCGGCGAGGGCCGGTCCTCCGAGAGAGAGGATCGCGGCGGCGACCAGCGACACATGGATCGGAGCGAGACGACGAGCCGTCATGTTCCAGGGCCTCCCGACTCTCGGGCTTCGTCCATGGTCGGACACATCGGGCGGTGGCGCAATTTCGGGAAACCCCGTCTGGTATCGTATCGAGCACCCGATCCGGGTCGACGATCGCGTCGACGCGTGATCCGGGAAAATCATGGGATCGAATATTGACACCTCTGATCGCCCTGCTCCTGTCCCTGTCGGTCGAGACTCTGATCGCCGCGACCGTGGTCGCGATCGATGGCCGGTGTCGCCCTTCGGCGGCGGCCGCCGCCGCCGTCGTCGGCACGCTGCTGACCCATCGCCTCGCCTGGGAAGAGGTCTTCGTCGCGACCGACCACTTGGATTGGGTTTCGGCGGTCCTGCTCGTCGAAGCCGAGGTGGTGATCGCCGAGGCTGTCGTCTATCGCGCGATGACCGTGCTCTCGACAGCGCGCTCCCTGCTCGTGTCGCTCCTCGCCAATGCGGGGTCCACCGCGCTCGGCTTCGGTCTCTGGCTCGCCGGGATCGAATGAGAGCGTCCGAACGACGCGTGGGGGAAGATCCGGATTGCCCGTGGCCGCGTTCGCCATGCCTATTCGAACGGGCGGTCGCGGACCGGCTTCGTCATCTCGTTGCCGTCGACACCGTGCCGGCCCGGGGGGGCGACGGGCGACGTCGCGATCGACCCGGTGAAGCCGGCCGGCCGAACGGAATCGACGGACTCACCCGACGAAATCGCCGGCCCGATGATGCGAGGACGGGGCGATGAGATCCTGGGCGGTGGCATTGCTGATGCTGTCCTTCGGCGCCGCTTTCCCCGCGGCAGCCGAGAGACCGGCGATGGTCCAGACATTCGAGGGCTGTGTCGCCGGAGGCTTCCTGTTGCTCGGGGACGGGAGCGATCGCCGATTGGACTTCGACAATGATCCCGACTGGTCGACGTTCGACGGCAAGGTCGTCGTGA
Organism: uncultured Alphaproteobacteria bacterium; assembly: GCA_937864925.1. Lineage (GTDB taxonomy): Bacteria > Pseudomonadota > Alphaproteobacteria > Rhizobiales > Ancalomicrobiaceae > CALBKH01. The sequence continues at coordinate 44,982 of CALMFH010000081.1, forward strand.
TCCGCCGGCTCTGGGGTAGCCGGGTGAACCGCCTGACGGAGCCCCCGAAAGTCGTCGGCCGTTGTGATCCCGCCGCCTACGCTCTGTTACGGGCGAGAGTCGCGGCGCTGCGCGGCATTTCCGACCTCATCCAGCGGGGTCGACCGGAAGAAGGCGTCGCCACGGTGGAGCGGGCCGTCGCGACGGCACCCGACGACTGCCTGCTCCTGGCGGCGCGCGTCTTCGCGCTGGAGAGTACCGGCCATCGACGAGACGCGGTCGCCGCGGATGCCCGCGCGACGGCCCTGAACTGCGCGCCCCAGGTCTACGGGCGGCGGCTCAATCAGTTGCGAACCAACCGAGAGCCGTGGTCACGGTGATCGGGGAGCGGCGAAACGGGTCCGAAGACATCGTCGTGGGCTACGGTGGGTTCCGCAGGAGTTCGGCGCACCCACTGCGGCGGGCGAACGGCGATCGGGTCATTGCACCGGTGCGCCACTGATTTTCCGATCGAGAGAACGCCGCGGTCCGCTCCCCGTCACGGGGTGGTCGGAACGCTCACCTTCGGATCGAGACGACGGGCCTCGGCGCGGTCACGATCGGCCTCCTGGTGTCGACCGAGTGCACGGTTCGCAGCCGAGCGCCACGCGAAGAAGCGAGCATCGGTCTTGAGGCCGATGGCGGTGTCGAGGTCGATGATCGCCGCCGCGAAGTCCTTCGAGCGGAAGCGGGCCTGCGCGCGCACGAAGTGGGCATCAGGCATCTTCGCATCGGTCGCGATGGCCCGGGTCGTGTCGTAGACCGCTTCGGCCAGACGCCCGAGAGCGAGTTCGGCCATGGCGCGGTTCACCAGATGGGAGGGGTGCGGGGCGATCGCGAAGGCTCGACCGTGGTCGGCGATAGCCTCTTCGTAATGCTTGCGCTCGAACTGAACATTACCGCGATGGACGAAGAGCGCTTCGACCTTGGGATCGATCGCGACCGCCGCATCGAAGTCGGCGAGCGCCGCATCCCAGCGCTCGGCGGCGGCGTGCAGTCGACCGCGATTGAAGCGAGCCGACCATAGTCGGGGGGCGAGTGCGATCGCCTTGTCATAGTCGGCCACGGCGCGGCCGGGTTCCTTCAGCCGGACCCATACGAGACCGCGGAGGTTGATCGCGACGGCATTGCGAGGTTCGATCTCGATGGCGTGGTCGAGGTCGGCCACCGCACGGAAGAGATCGTCGGCGCGCGCATGGACCCTGGCGCGACCGACCAGAGCCCGGACCAGAGTCGGCTGCAGTGCCAACGCTTCGTCGAAACGCGTCAGGGCGGTGGCGTCGTCGTGAGCCGAATAGGCGGTGGCGCCGTCAGCGGTGAGCTTCGCCGCGCGGGCCTCGGGCGATGTGGCGACGTCGCTGCCGGTCTTTTTCGGCGGCGACGGGATCGCCTTGCCGTCCGGTGCAGCATCGGGCTCTCGCCCCGGATCGTCGACTTCGGACGATGCCGCCGGTGATGGGCTCGGAGCCACCACCAGGGGCGGGGACGACTCGGCGGTCGGGGGAGAGTTGGAAGACGGAACGGCGGGCGGCGTGGTGGCGGGGGCCGACGCGTTCTCTCCGGCCGAAACCAGGGCATCCGGCGGATGATGGCGGGCGATCCATGTCGGCCAATCGGCGGCCTTCGCGCCGATCCGGCACTCGAGCACTCGCCACTCGCCGGCCGCGTCCTTGTGCAGCAGAGCGAATGCCCAGGGGCTCATCTTCCCGGCGGCGTGGTCGGCGGCGAACCTGGTCTTCGACCAATCGATCGGGCCGCCCAGGTCGATCGGTACGAGTTGCGCATAGGCCCAATCACCCTCGACCTTCATCTCCTCGACGTTCACGCCGACGTCGGGGGTGATGTCGCGCCGCAGCACGGGCGTCACCGCGCGCAGCACCGCCATGTAGGGCCCGGAGCCCGGCGCCGGTTCGAACCCGGGGGCACTTCCGGCGGAGAGGAGCATGGTGACCAGCGACAGGACGCCGAGTGTCTTCAGGTGGTGCATCGAACCCTCTATCCTTCGCGCAGTCCGCAGTCCGCAGGCCGATCGGCGAGCCGACCGGTCGACGGTGGGCCACCATGGCATCATCGGTCACCGCCGGCCGCCGGGTCGTCGTCGCCGCCGAGCGCCGAAGGAATGCGACCGCGCAGAGCCGAATAGGCCTGCCAGAGCAGATAGGTCGTGGCGATGCCGCAGAGGATGATCGGGCTCCAGTCCTCCGACGACATCCGCTGCCAACTCCGAAAGACCGCATCGTCGAGGGTCGAGTGCCGCTCGAGCGTGGCAGACAGATAGATCTGGACCCACATCCAGCCGAGGCCGCCGATCATCACCCAGACGAAGCGCGGCACCAGCCAGAGTGCCGACAGGGCGAAGCAGAGCGTGAAGAGCGGGACGAAGAGATCGAGCCGGAAGGGATAGGGCAACAGGAAGAAGGGCAGGCAGGCGGCCACCGTCAGCGCCGTCCGCAGAAGGAGCCCTGGGATCGGGCTCCGCCGCGCGCGGGAAGAACCTCGCCGTGCCGCGATCTCCCGCTCCACCCGCGAGGCGACCTCGGCGTAGTTCTGCGGCGTGCAGAACAGCAGGATCACGGTACGCCAGGCGTTGCGCAGTGCGATGGCGTCGTGCCGGGGATGGTACCGCGCCGAGACGAGGCTGGACCAGTTTGCCGTCGTCCGGGACTGTGACCGCGCGATCAACCCCGCGCCGGTGGTGCCGGGACTGCCGGAAAGCGCTCCCAGCACCACTGCTGCACCGGAAGCGACGGTGGCACGGCGATCGACCGTGGACTGCTCGACTCCGCGGTCATCGATCACGTAGCGCATCGCCAGCCGATTGCGCAGGAGGAGCGCCGTGGCGACCGATCCGAGGCCCACCACCGCCAGGGTCGAGATACCGGTCAGGACCCACATGTCGGCGATGGAATCGACCTTCCCGTCTCCGACGAGGACGAGAAAGGTGAGCAGGCCGCCCATGAGCAGCACGACGAGAACGGTCGCCTTCGCATAGACCAGCAGGAGCAGGGGCTGCGTCAGAAGTGGAACGTCGATGCGCCACTCGAGCCTGGGGGGCGGCGCCGAATCCGAAGGCAGAGGTTCGCTCATCGCCGCCTCCTCCTCGCGGTCTCCGCCCCTGGAGAAACGGCGGCGCAACGCGAGAGCCGAACATTCCACCGCGGCCCAAAAAGCGAAATGCGAGCGTGATCGGTGCCGCGACCGATCATGGTTTGGCACCGCCCGGCGGGCGATGCCATGAGGCGCGTCAACGCCGGTGGCGGAAGCCGTCGAACTTCCGTCGAGCGCGGCGAAATCACGCGCCTCCGAGCGGTCGAAGCGTTCCCAGTCTTCGCCTTCGCCTTCGCGAACACCAGCGTCCGGACGACCGTTGTTCTCCTCCGGTCCGCGGTCGCTGCGGGCACACCCCGAACCTACGACGGCTCCTCGGGGTGTCGTGTACCCTCGTCGATCTCCGACCGCGCGATCCTGACCCCGCAATTCGGACAGAACCTCGCCCCCTCGGGCAGAGGAGAGCCGCAGGCGATGCAGAAATGAGGTCCAGGGCCGGACGTCGCCGGTTCCGAAGGTTCGAGGTTCGCGGCGGTCGTCGTCTTCGAGCGGCCTCGACGGCGGAGCGCCAGTGCCGCCGCGCCGACCGACAAGGCCGCGAGCGCCGCAGCGCCGCCCCCGACATACCGCCAATCCACGCAAGACGACGCGGCGGCCGGCGGCGAGATCCCGGCGATCCGCCCCGGTTTGACCGACACGGGCAGCGACTGGCCACCCTCTCCCCCCCAGGCCCGCACGTCTTCCGGAACCACGGTGGCTCCGCCGTCGGCCCCGGCTCTGCGTCGCATCTTGACGATGAACAGGTCACCGTCCTTGGCGACCGGTTCGGACGCCGCGAATGCGATCGTGCAGGAGCCCTTGGCCACCTGGAAGTCGACGAGCGCGTTGGCGAGGGTGGGGCCCGCGGCCACTTCGACGACTTCGAACGCCTCGCCCTCGAAGCCGAGCCGCATCTGAAGCGCCGATAGACCCTTGGCATCGGATGCGCGGATCGGAACCGCCACCACCTCTCCTTGCGGGATCTTCACATCGGCGACGCCGATCTCCAGCGCCCGGGCCGCGGTGAACCACCACGGCAACGTCAGCACGAGGACGGAAAGCGCGATGCGTAAGCGTTCGCCGACCCGTCCCTGGCGGTTCTCGGACATCGTCTTCATGGCTGGCGTCCCACGATGCTGCGCAGGATCAGCCGCGCGTCGTTCGATGTGATCTGACCGGTCTTGTCGAGGTCATAGGCCATGTCCGGTCCCATGAGGCCGACCGACATCTGCAGCGCCTTCAACGCATCGAGGGCGGTGAAGACCTTGACCGGCTCCGGCTGTTTCGGCGGGTCGGACGGCTGCTGCGGCGTATCCGACTTGGGCTTCGGGTCTGCGGACGTGCTCTGCCCCTGGGGGACCGCGATCTCGCCCGCGACGAGCGCGAACGAGGGCCGGGCATTCGTCACCGTATTCGCCGCGGTGTCCTGGAGCGTCAGCGTCGTATGCGAGCCCGGCCCGCCCAGGATCGTGAACGGCACATAGGCGAGGATCCCCGATCCCGAGACACCGCCCGAGCCGGCGAAGCCGATCCGCGCCAATCCGGCCTGGCCGACATTGGACTCGAGCAGGGCCTGACCGCCGAGCATCGGACCCTTCTCCGCCTTGCCGGCCGGCTTCGCCACGGCGGCGTCGTACCTCAGCTCGAGATTGAGATTGGCCAGGTTGTCGCTCTTGAGCAGGTAGATCGGAACGCGGATCGTCGCGCCTTGGGCCGCCGTATGCCGACAAACCTGCAGCTGAAGCTGCGCGGCATTGTCCGGGCACGCCTTCGTGGTCTGATTGGATTGATCGGACGGGCCGGTGGACCCGGGAGACGTCGGGGTCGAAGCGACGGGTATGTCGATGTCGCCGGTCTTCGCGGTCGTCGGGAGCGGCCCGGCCACCCAAGCGTATTGGTAGTATTTCTTGTAGAGAGGGGGGCTGATTTCGATGAGGACCCAGAGCGATTTCTCAGCCTGCCCCGCTGGGCTTCCGAGTGTATTCTCCGGAACCTTCATGACGCCGCTCAAGTCTACAACATTTTCCGTTGTAGAAGAGTGGATTACACCATTCAACATAACGGTTGGTGTAGTCGGTTCTTTGCCAACGCCGTAAATATAGTACACTGACGTTCCGAAGGCACAGCACGTGAACGTGTTCCGCATCCGCCTGATATTGGCGTGGAACGTGACCTTCTGGCCCGGGAAGAGCGAAGGGGGCGGTGGCGAGAAATAGGAATGTGTCGTGTGCTCGGAATTGAGCGCGTTCATGGTGTGCTCGACATGATTGTCGCGCCCCTCCTTTACGACGTTCGAGACCCCGTTGGCGGCCTCCGGAGATACATGCGTGATGGTCGCGGGATGGACCTTGACGAGGCGCCAGTAGCCTTGCTCCTGCGCTACGGCGCCGACGCCTCCGAAAGCAAGGAAGACGAGACCGGCGGCGAGCAGCGCGCGTGAGAACCAGTTCGTGCGGGAAACCGATGTCGAGGCTGCGTTGTTCATCGCTTTCCTCCATCAATCATTCTTCGATGCGCCGCACACGACCTGCGCGTTGGTCGGCGAAGAGGCGTTGGTCATCTGAAATAGAAGTCGGTTCTCGCGGCAGCGAAGAGCGCCCGTCCACAGCGACGACGCGTCATCGGTTCGAGCAACAGATTCACCAAGAACCGAGGTAGATCCGCACATCGGCTTCATCCGGCTTCGAAAGCAAAACCATATGAAAGTATGAGCGCAGCTTGACCTCACGTCGTTCGCCCGGATCAACCAGAAATGCGTCGCAACGACGCACGCGCGTGCGATCGGTCCGCCGCGGGTCGTGGGGGGGGGCCGCCCGCCCGGTTTCGGCGGTCCCGGAGGAGGTCCTCCCGGCCGAGAACGGCGCG
>CALMFH010000082.1 GCA_937864925.1 uncultured Alphaproteobacteria bacterium
GCGCCGCCGAGGCCGCCGCCGCCGCCGTTGGTGCCGCCGCCGCCGGCGCCGCCGATCGCGGAGTCGTGGGCGAAGACGACGTTGTCGAGGACGACGTCGGCCGCGCTCGCCGCCCCGTCGGCGACGTCGTTGGCCACGAAGAGGCCGCCGCCGAGACCGGCACCGCCGCCCGCGCCCTCGCCGCCCGCGCCGCCGGTGGCGACCATGTTGCGGATCGTCAGGTTCTGGATCGTCACCGCGCCGGAATAGACGAAGAGGCCGCGATGGGCGTTGGCGCCGTCGAGCGCGTGGCCGGTGCCGTCGATGGTCAGGGTGACGCCGGTGTGCAGGTTGATCGCCCACGGGTCGGCGCCCTCGACGACGTCGGCGTTGATGAAGAGGCGATAATCGCCGGAGGTCTTCGAATCGATCGCGGCGATCGCCGACTGGAGCGAGGCGAAGTCGGTCGCAACGTAGTTGATGATCATCGTCGGCTCCTCGACGTCTCGCCGCCCGATAAGGGGACGTGCCGTCCGGCAGAGCGACCGACCGGCCGTCGCCGATCGCATCGCGCAGGTCTCGGTGGGCATGAACCGGGGCGCGAGCGCCCATCTCGATCCGGTCGGCCGATCCCACGAGATCGCGCAGACCCGATTCACGTCCGCGCAGCCCTCGAAGTCTTCATACTTTCGAACATATGAAATAATACGTAGACGACGAACGCTGCACCCAAAGACCAATAATCACGCGCCCGAAAGCCGGGTACTCACGGCGACACGGGAACCATTCCTTGCGACACTATTTTGCGTTTTGTTTATTTCCGGCGAGGAGCCGACTAGCATCTGGTTCCGTTCCGCGACGACGGCCGACCGCAGCTACGCCAGAATGACATGTCTCCCGATCTTCTCCTCATCGACGACTCCGTGACCGACCTGCGTCTGTTGACGAACATGGCCACGGCACACGACCTGCGCGTCAGCATCGCCTTCGATGGCGAGTCCGGCTATTGCCAGGCCGTGCTGCAACAGCCGGGGCTGATCCTGCTCGATGTGCGGATGCCCGGGCTCGATGGCTTCGCCACCTGCCGCAAGCTGAAGGCCGATCCCGCCACCCGTGCGATCCCGGTGATCTTCCTGACGGCCGCCAACGATCTCGACGAGCGCCTGGTCGGGTTCGCGGTGGGGGCCGTCGACTATATCGGCAAGCCGTTCCACGAAGAGGAGGTGCTGGCGCGGATCGGCGTCCACCTGCGGGCCGGCCGGGGAGCGGACGACGTGCCACCACACGAGGAGGTCCCCACCCGCGGCACCCCGCACCAGGCGGTGCTGGTTCGCGCGGCCAAGGAGATTCTCGGCGCGCGGATCGGCGATCCGCCCTCGGTCTCCGATCTGGCCGCCCTGCTCGGCAGCAACCGACGCCAGATCAACGAGGCGTTCCAGGCCTGTTGCGGCCAGCCGACCTTCGGCTGGCTGCGCGAGGAGCGGTTGCGCCGCGCCCATCATCTGGTGTGTGACACCGACACGTCGATCTCGATGATCGGCGAGCATCTCGGTTATTCCACTCCGGCGAACTTCACCCGAGCCTTTCACGAGCGCTTCGGCTTCTCGCCGCGCGATCTCAGGCGCGACCTGTGGGTGGCACGGCAACGCGACACGCAGGTCGAACCATGAGAATGTCCGGCGCCGGGAGACGACTGTTCCTCGTCGTTGCGGCATTGGTGTCGTCGGTGTTGGTGTGCCCGGCGGCCCCCGCGGCGGCCGCTCCGGCCGTCGCCATCACCTCGGCCGACCGTCTGGACCTGTCGACCGACCTGGACTTGTGCGAGAGCGCCCCGGAGGCCGACGTCAACACCATCGCCACCGGCGGATGTCGTTTCGAACCCGCGACGCCTGCTGCCCTGAGCCGAGGTTACACGACCGCCACGTTCTGGCTGCGTCTGATCCTGGTCAATCCCGAGCCACAACCGGTCGAGCGCTGGCTCTTGGTCGGCAACCAGCGACTGGAGCACGTCGCCTTCTTCGAAGCCACCACGGAGGGCGGTTGGCGCCGGAGAGACTCCGGCCTCGCGGTCCCCTCGGCCCACCGTCCGTTGCTGTCGACGGATCCGATCCTACCGGTGACACTCGCCGCGGGAGAGAGCCGGACGCTCCACGTGCGCATCGCCTCCCGCACCTCGATCAATCTCGCCACCACGCTGTGGCGACCGCATGCCTATGCCGATGTCCACGGCCGCAACGATTTCCAGCACGCCCTGGCCGTCGGTGGCCTGCTGGTGGCGGCCCTCTTCTCCATGATGATCGCCCTGGTCGGCGGTGTGTCGCGATGGAGCAGCCGAACCAATCTCTTCTTCAGCGGCTCGCTGCTGTCGAAAGCCGTCTTCAACGCCGCCAACACCGGCCAGTTGGCGCTCTACGTCCTGCCGAACGACTGGTCCTTCGACCTGCGCATCAATGCCGTCGGCATGGGGGGCACGACTATCTTCTTCGTGCTCTTCCAGCGCCACTTCGTGCAGACGCCGAAGTTTCATCCGCGTTTCGATCTCCTGTTCCGTTTCTTCATCGGCCTTCTGCTGGTCGAGATCGCATGGGCGATGGCGATCGACGTCCGCGTCTCGCTGGAGGCGATCGCGGTGACCAGCTTCGTCTTCCTCGGCAGCTCGGTTATTCTGTTGTGGATCGCCTGGCGCAATCGCCTGCCGGGCGCGGGTTACCTGCTGATCGCGGTCGCGATCAACTTCGCCCTGCTGTTCGACCGCGTCGCCATGGCCTTCGTCGGCGGAGCCTATGCCGACACCCTGCTCGTCACCTATTCGTGGTTCTATCTCCTGACGGTGCCGTTGATCCCGATCGGCATGGCGCTGCACGAGGCGGTGATGCGCCACGCGCTGGAATCCGCCCGCAAGGAGAGTGCCGCGCGGGTGGAATTCCTCGCGCGGATGAGTCACGAACTGCGCACCCCACTCGATACCATCCTCGGCAACGCACAACTCCTCTCGCGGCCCGGCGGCGAGACGCTGTTGGCCGATGGTCTGGCCACGATCGAGGGCAGCGGTCGCCATCTCCTGCGCATGGTCGACGACATTCTCGACCATGCCCGTAGCCTCGCCGGCCGGCTGACGATCAACCCGGTTTCGATCGACTTACCGGCGTTCCTCCATGCCGTCGAGGCCGACGCCCGGCGGGTCGTCGCCGCCAACGGCAATGACTTCGCGCTGCATGTCGGCGGTACGCCGCTGCGCCACCTCCGTCTCGACGAAGGTCGCCTGCGGCAGATACTCGCCAATCTGATCGGCAATGCCGCCCGCCACACCGCTCACGGTCGCATCGATCTCGGCTGCGTCGTCGCGCCGGCCGAAGACGCCGGAGCCGTGGCGCTCGACTTCACCGTGCGCGACACCGGCGAAGGCATCGCGCCGGCCGATCTGGAGCGCATCTTCCTGCCCTTCGAGCGCGGCACCGGCACCGTCTCTCGCCATGGCGCCAAGGGCCTGGGAATGGGGCTGACCATCGCCCGTCAGTTCGTCGAAATGATGGGCGGCCACCTCACGGTCGACAGCCGCCCGGGCGAGGGCGCCTGTTTCCGATTCCGTATCGTCGCCGAGACCGCCAACGTCGAAACGGCCCCGTCGGCGAAGATCGCCGAGCGGGCCGCCTATGCCGGCATACCGCGGACCCTGCTGGTGATCGACGATGCCGACGACAATCGTCGGGTTCTGGCCACATTCCTGCGCGGGCGAGGCTTCCGTGTCGTCGAGGCGAACAGCGGTCGCGACGCGATGGCGCGCTGCGGCGAGATCGACCGGCTCGATCTGGTGCTGACCGACCAGTTCATGGCGGATGGCGACGGCTGGATGGTGCTGCGTGAGATGGCGTCGCGCCGTCCCGGGACGCCGGTGATCTCGATCTCGGCCGCCCCACTGGAACGCCCCGCCGACGTCCCCGAGGGTCTGGGCTTCGCGGCACATCTGCTGAAGCCGCTCGACCACGGCCACGTGCTGCACTGCATCGGCGACCTGCTCGGCCTCGTCTGGGAGGCACCGTCGAACGACACGACCGCCCCGGCGAAACCGATCGGGGCGCACGTCGACCCGGCGATGATGGCGACCCTGGAGGGTCTGATCGCCGACGGTCGGATCAGCGACATCATGAGTTGGGCGAACGCGCTGAAGGCGTCGGATCCACGATCTGCGGATTTCGCCGACGCGGTCCACGCCGCCGCCCGGTGGCTCGATTTCCCCAAGTTGACGGCGTTGTCGAAGGTCCGAGACGGCGGCGCCCGCACCCCGACGAGATCACCACCGGAATGATGTCAGGGTCGGTAGATCAGTGAGGGTCACCGCCGCACCTCTGCCCACAACGGTGAACCAACTCGATCCGGTCATTCGACGGACGGCTACGACTCATACTGGGCTCATGAAATTCGGACTCGTCCGAATTTCATGAGCGTCACGACCCGACCGGCCGACGCCCGTTCGGGCTCGCCTTCGTTCACGAAGCTTCGAACGGGTCGAAACTTCGTGAACTCGGTATTACAGGAATGTACTGAACCGCCCCGGGTTTGCCGGAGGCCCCAACTCCTGAGAGGATGGGGCTATGA
>CALMFH010000083.1 GCA_937864925.1 uncultured Alphaproteobacteria bacterium
TCAAGCCCGAGGACATCGGCGCCACCGCCATGGGCTCCGGCGTCGAGGAGGGCTCGAAGCCGACGCCGGGACCGGAAGCGGTGGTCTCCCGCGGTCTCGTCCGCGGCAAGGTCGCGGAGCGTCTGAAGGTGGTGGAGGGCACGCGCGCCACCGGCACCGGTCAGCCGACCGGCTCGGTCTCGCACGCCCAGACCGCCGCCACCGCCATCGCCGCCGTCTTCGGCGCCACCGCGCTGAAGCAGGACGCGGCCTACGAGACCCGCGCCGTCGCCTCGGCCAAGGTCGAGGCCAAGACCGACAGCGTCGCCGAACGCCGCGCCGAGGCCCGCATGAAGGGTTACGAGGGCGAAGCCTGCACCGAGTGCGGCAACTTCACCATGGTCCGCAACGGCACCTGCCTGAAGTGCGACACCTGCGGCTCGACGAGTGGGTGTTCGTGAGGATGCGGGGAGGCCCCCTCCCCGTCTCTCCGCCGAGGATCTCCGGAACGCGCCCCGACGGGGCGCGTTCCGCGTTGTCGGGGCGCGTCTCGCGTTGTCCCTTCCCGAATTACCTACGCACTCGAGACGATGTCGGCCGCACGCGAACGGGTGTAGAAGCTCGCGCCCGGAAGGCAGGTCCCATGTACGTTCATCATGATCATTCGCGGCGCATCATCATCGCCGTCGGTCTCGCCGCAACGCTCGTCGCGGCACTCGCCCATCATCCGCTGCCGTCGGAAAATGCCGCGCACCCGCCCACCCAGATCGCCGTCGCGGCCCATTGACCGGGCCCGCTCCAGACCGCTCCTCGGCCACCGCGTGACGACGAGCGCCCACGCCCTCACGCCGCCGGCGCGGCGTCCTTCTTCTTGCCGATCTTCGGCTCCGTCCCCGCCAGCAGGCGGCGGATGTTCTCGTGGTGACGGATCCACACCAGCACGGCGAGCGCGATCAGCACGCCGGCGAGCGTCGTCGAGATCCACCCGCCGAGCCACATCGCCACCGGCACCACCGCACTCGCCGGCAGCGCCGCCAGTGACGAGATGCGGAAGATCCCCGCCATCGCCGCCCACACGCCGCAGAAGGCGAGCGCCGCCGGCCAGGACAGGCCGATGAGGCAGCCGATGTAGGTCGCCACCCCCTTGCCGCCCTTGAAGCCGAGCCACACCGGGAAGAGATGCCCGAGGAAGGCGCCGACGCCCGCCGCCATCGCCGCGCCCTCGCCGGCGAAATGACGGGCGATCAGGATCGCCACCGTGCCCTTGAACACGTCGCCGATGAGCGTCGCCGCGGCGAGCCCCTTGCGCCCGGTGCGCAACACGTTGGTGGCGCCGATGTTGCCCGAGCCGATGGCGCGGATGTCGCCGAGCCCGGCGGCGCGGGTCAGCACCAGGCCGAAGGGGATCGAGCCGAGGCCGTAGCCGAAGACGAGGGCGACGAGGATCGCGAGCATGAGGGGCTCCGACGCCGATCAGGAGATCGAATGGATCGTACGCCCACCGACCAGCGTGCGCACCACCCGGCCGGCGAATTTCGCATCCTCGAACGGCGTGTTCTTCGACCGCGACTTCAGCTCCGCCTTGTCGAGGAGCCACGGCCGCCCCGGATCGATCACCGCCAGATCGGCACGTGAGCCGGGGGTCAACCGCCCCGCCTCGAGCCCGAGCCGTTCGGCCGGCTTGGTCGACAGTGCCTCGACCATCCGCTTCCACGAGATCCGCTCGTCGTGGACGAGGCGCAGTGCCGCGGCGAGCAGCGTCTCGAGCCCGACCGCACCGTCGGCGGCTTCGGCGAAGGGATGGCGCTTGGTCTCGACGTCCTGCGGGTCGTGGCCGGAGACGACGATGTCGATGACGCCGGAGGCCAGCCCCTCGATCATCGCCTGCCGGTCGTCCTCGGATCTCAGCGGCGGCGAGAACTTGAGGAACGAGCGGTAGGTGCCGATGTCGAGCTCGTTGAGCGACAGGTGGTTGATCGAAACCGCGGCGGTGACGTCGAGGCCGCGCGCCTTGGCCGCCGCCAGGATCTCGACCGAATCCGCCGTCGACACCTGGCTGGCGTGGTAGCGGCCGCGGGTCAGCGCCACGAGGCGCATGTCGCGCTCCAGCATGATCGTCTCGGCCTCGCGCGGGATGCCGGGAAGGCCCATGCGGGTGGCGAATTCGCCCTCGGTCGCCACCCCGACCCCGGCGAGAGAGGGATCTTCGACGTGATGGACGATCAGCGCACCGAAATCGCGGGCGTAGGTCAGCGCTCGTCGCATCACCAGCGACGAGGCGACCGACCGGCGCGCGTCGGTGAAGGCGACCGCGCCGGCCTCCGAGAGCAGACCGAACTCGGTCGTCTCCTTGCCGCTCTGGCCCTTGGTCAGCGCCGCCATCGGATGGACGCGGACGTCGGCCTCCTCGCGCGCCCGGCGCAGTACGAAGTCGACCAGCGCCGGGTCGTCGATCACCGGATCGGTGTCGGGCATGGTGACGAGAGTGGTGACGCCGCCGGCCGCCGCCGCCCGGCTCGCCGAGGCGAAGCTCTCGCGATGCTCGTGGCCCGGCTCGCCGAGGAAGACGCGCATGTCGACGAGCCCCGGCACGATCACCTTGCCGCGCGCATCGACCACCTCCCAGCCCTCGGGCGAACCCTGGTTCAGCACCTCCGGCCCGGCGGCGAGGATGCGCCCCTCGGCGACGATCACCGAGCCGACGGCGTCGAGATCCCGGGCCGGATCGACGATACGGGCACCGGCGAAGACGGTGGGGTGATGCTCGGCGGAGCGGCGGTCGCCGGGGCGCGCGGCGGGAGATGTCGGCGTCATGGGCGGCCTCAGGCGTTGGGCAGGTGTTCGGCGAGGGCTTCCAGCACCGCCATGCGTACGGCGACGCCCATCTCGACCTGTTCGGCGATCAGCGACTGCGGCCCGTCGGCGACCTCCGGATCGATCTCGACACCACGGTTCATCGGGCCGGGATGCATGACCAGAGCGTCCGGTGCGGCGAAGGCGAGCTTCTCCTGATCGAGCCCCCAATAATGGAAGTACTCGCGCACGGAGGGCACGAAGGAACCGTTCATGCGCTCGCGCTGCAGGCGCAGCATCATCACGATGTCGGCCCCCTCCAGCCCCTTGCGCATGTCGGTGAAGGTCTCGACCCCGAGCCGCTCGGCCCCGGACGGCAGCAACGTCGACGGGCCGATCAACTTGACCCGGGCCCCGAGCGCGTTGAGCAGCAGGATGTTGGAGCGGGCGACGCGCGAATGGACGATGTCACCGCAGATGGCGACGGTGAGCCCCTCGATCCGCCCCTTGTGGCGGCGGATGGTCAGCGCGTCGAGCAGCGCCTGGGTCGGGTGCTCGTGGGCGCCGTCGCCGGCGTTGATCACCGAGCAGGAGACCTTGCGCGCCAGGAGATGCACCGCGCCGGCGGCGTGATGGCGCACCACCAGGATGTCGGGGCGCATGGCGTTCAGCGTCGCCGCGGTGTCGATCAGCGTCTCGCCCTTCTTCACCGATGACGAGGCGACCGACATGTTCATCACGTCGGCGCCGAGGCGTTTTCCGGCGATCTCGAACGACGACTGCGTCCGCGTCGAGGCCTCGAAGAACAGGTTGATCTGGGTGCGTCCCCTGAGGACGTTCTTCTTCTTCTCCACCTGCCGGGAGACGTGCACCGCCTCCTCCGCCTTGTCGAGCAGAGCCAGGATCTCGAGGTGCGACAGCCCCTCGATGCCGAGCAGATGGCGATGGGGAAAGGCGAAGGTGGGGTTCGATGGAGCGCTGGTCATCGAAGAGGAGGTCTTACGGTGTCCGGAGGCGGGAGACAAGGGCGGGGAGCCCGCGACGGACTGCGATCCAGAGGATTCGGTGAGAGGAACGACATACCCCCTCTCGAGGCGCCGCCTCCGCTACACTTCCTCCGGTCGAATCGGAGGAACACACATGTCGGCGACGAAGGGAAGAACGGGCGCGGCGGCGATACCGTCCTTCGCGCCACGCAATCTCTTCGACGACGATCCGATCCTGATCGGCGCTTTGGAGAGCGTGCTCACCGCCGAGGTCGAAACGGCGCTCTCGGAGCACGGTGCCTATTGGGGCTCGGCCGAGATCCGCGAACTCGCCCGCCTCGCCGAGTCGAACCCGCCGCGCCTCGTCGATCGGGATGCCTGGGGCGAACGCGTCGACATCGTCGAATACCACCCGGCCCGCCATGCCCTGGTCCGCCGCTCGGCGGAGACCGGGCTCGGCGTCGCCCTGCACGAGGACGACAGCCGTGAACCCGGCAAGCGCCACGTGCTACGCACCGCCCGTCTGTTCCTCGCCGCCCAGACCGAGGTCGCCCATCTCTCGGCGATGTCGACAACGTCCGCCGTGCTCGCCGCCCTCGGCGCCGCCGGTGACGTCGGGGCGGAATGGTTGATCCGCGCCTCGACCCGCCGCCACGATCATCGTCAAGTCCCGGTCTCGGCGAAAGCCGGTATCGCCCTCGGCTACGGCCTGATCGAGCGCGACGGAACCTTCCCGGCCGCACCCACCGCCAATCGGATCCGGGCGACCGACGCCGGCGATCTCCGCCTCGACGGCCGGGCGTGGTTCCTCGCAGCGCCGATGAACGACGCGGTCCTGGTGGCGGCGGCGGGCGAGGACGGCACCGGGCTCTTCCTGGTGCCACGCTTCCGCCGCGACGGATCGACCAACGGGTTCGAGATCGAACGACTGAAGCCGACACTCGGAGCGCGCGGCGAGGCGATCGCCGAGGTTCGCTTCGTCGACGCCGAGGTGGTGCCCGTCGGCCGGCCGGATCAGGCCGCCGACATCGCCGCCCGCAGCGCGTCGCTGCTGCGCCACGACGCTCTGACCATCGCAGCCGGCGTGATGCGCGGGACACTCGCCCGCGCCGTCCACCACGTCCGCCATCGCACCCTCGCCGGCGAACCGCTGTTCGACCAGCCGCTGATGGCGCGCGTCCTCGCCGATGCCGCCCTCGATGCCGCCGCAGCCACCGCGCTCGCCATCCGCATCGGCATCGCCCTCGACCGCGCCGAGGCCGACGAACGCGAGGCCGCCTATGCCCGGCTGGTGGTGCCGGCGGCGAAGTACTGGATCGCCAAGAGCGCGGTGTCGGTCGCGGCGGAAGCGCTCGAATGCCTGGGTGGCAACGGTTTCGCCGAAGACCACGACCTAGCGCGCTTCTACCGGGATGCCCCCCTCGCCGGTCTGACCGCCGGCGCCGGCAACGTTCTGGCACTGGAGATCCTGCGCCTCGCCGACGAGACGCCGGATGGATTCGCCGCCGCCATTTCCGCCATCGCCGTCGATCTCGACCACCGATCGAGCACGGAATCGGCCGAGACCATCCGCGCTGCGGCGGAAGCGTGCATCGCCGATCAGGGCTCGGCCCGCATCCTCACCGAACAGGTGGCACTGGTGGCGGCGGCAGCGGCGTTGCACCGCTTCGCCCCGCGGGTGATCACCGAAGCCTTCACCGACAGCCGCCTCGCCGGCCCGTGGCGGGCGAGCCACGGCATGCTCGACGGCCGCTTCGACGCCCACGGCATCGTCGA
>CALMFH010000084.1 GCA_937864925.1 uncultured Alphaproteobacteria bacterium
GAGGCCGGCGGCTTCTTCAAGACGCGGCCGGATCTGCCGGCCCCCGACATCCAGATCCACTTCATCGTCGCCATGGTCGACGATCACGCCCGCAAGCTCAGGCTCGGCCACGGCTTCTCGAGCCACCTCTGCCTGCTCCGGCCGAAGAGCCGCGGCACGCTGAAGCTCGCGTCGGCCGATCCGATGGCGGCACCGGCGATCGATCCGGCCTTCCTCACCCACCCCGATGATCTCGACGACATGGTGGCCGGGTTCAAGGCGACACGGCGGATCATGGACGCCCCGGCGCTGGCCTCGCGTCGCGGCCGCGATCTCTTCACCGCCGACGTGAAGACCGACGACGACATCCGCGCCGTGCTGCGGGCTCGCGTCGACACCGTCTACCACCCGGTCGGCACCTGCCGCATGGGCGTCGACGAGGGTGCGGTGGTCGATCCGGAGCTCAGGGTGCGGGGCATCGCCGGCCTGCGGGTGGTCGACGCCTCGATCATGCCGACCCTGATCGGCGGCAACACCAACGCACCGTCGATCATGATCGGCGAGAAGGCGGCCGACTTGATCCGCAAGGCCGCCGCCTGATCGCGGGCGGCATCGAACCGGCGGCCGGGATCGACGAGAGCCGGATCCGGCCGGGTCGGGGGCGGGTCGGTGTCGCGCGGGTTCGGCGTACGGACGGCCTGCCTCGGATCGGCCGCCGAGAGCGTGTCCTTGTTGTTTCCACGCCTCGCGACGCATCCTTCGGTTGTGGGTTCCTTAATTCCGGCGAGCGCATTGTCGTCCGCCACCCGCGGAGACCCGGCCGATGCGGCGACTCGTTCCACTCTCGTTTCTCTTCTTCGCCGTCGTGGGTGGTACCTTCCTGCTGCAGACGATCCCGGTCGTCGGCCTTTTCCTGATGTTCCTGTGGGTCTCCCCATGGACGGCGATTCTCGTCAACTTCGGCATGATCGGCACCGCCGTCGAGGCGTGGACCGGCCGGGTGTCCCGGCTGTGGTTGGTGCTGCCGATCGCCTTCTACGGCGGCTACTGGACGGCGGTCGCCCGGGAGCAGGTCCTCCTGTGGCGTCTCGGGACGACCTACGATGCCGAGAACGCGGCCGTTTCCTTCGCCTTCGACCCGAGTCGGGCGGTTCTGGTCGACGGCGGCACCTGGCTCGTGCGAACTCATGGTCTGCCGGTCGCCTATGCGACCAGGTCGAGCCACTCGGTGGGCTTCGTCGCCCAGCGTCTGGTCGAACGGCCACTGTGTGGCCGGATCCTGAATTCCCACGCGGCGCGCGCCGCTTCCGTCTTCGTCGACGTCCTCTCCGACCCGGATGACCCGCTCGCCGCAGAGCGGCCGCCGCGCTTCTGCATCGTGTCGATGCCGGAGACCCCGCCCCTGCCGATGGTCCGCGTCACCCAATCCGACCGTCACGCCGACGAAGGCGGTCTCTCCCTCATCCGTGTCACCACCACCATCACCGGCGCCGGCGGCGACGCCGTGCATCTGCGCACCGCCTACGCCACCCCGCTCGCCTGGGTCCCGATGCCGATGGCGGGATGCGGACTGAACGACATGTCGTCGAGATGGGAATGTACCGCGACGTTCGTCCGTCGCGACCCGACGCCGATCACCTCCGGAACCGGCCGCTACGGATCCCCTCGCGAGATTCTCGCGCGGACGTTGGGGTTGCGGCCGGTTCCCCCGGCCGAACGCCGTCCCGCGGATTCGGCCGTCCTGGCGACGACGATCGCCGCGATGGAGGAGGAGACCGTCGCCCACCAACTCGCCAGCATCGACGCGATGATCACCGATCCCGTCGACGAGAGCGCCCATACCTGGGAGACCTCCGCCGTCGCAGCACGGCCGGAGGCGCTGTCTGCGCGGGCCGAAGCGCTCGTGGCAGGACTGGAACGGGCGGCGGCGGCCGTTCGCGACGACCGACGGGCCGGACGCAGAAGCGGCCTCGTCCTCGCCGGACTGATCGCACGCCTCCCTTCGGAACGGCTGAGCGAATTCGCTCCGCGCCTCGTCGCGCTCTGTTCCCTCTCTCGGGAGAACCACTGGTTCTGGGAGGCCTACCGGCTGATCGGGCGGCTGGGCGATCTCGGTTCGCCGGCCCTTCCCTGTCTCATCGATCCGCGAGGCTCCCATCGGTCGATCGACGAGGCGCGGATCGAGGGTCTGTGTCGCCTCGGCCCACCCGGTCGCGATGCGGCGGAACCGGAACTGCGCCGCCTCGCGAGCGCGGCGACGGGTCCTCGGTACCGCGACACGCGCGCCGGACTGTACGTGGCGATGCGGCGCCTGGGGATGGCACCGCCGGCGCCCGATGCCGCCGACCGGGCCGAGTTCGCCGACCTCGAACGCGAATGGGCGGACGTCTCTCCGACTTCGCCGCCGAGCGTCTGCTCGATCTCCGAGGAGCGGGATGCGCGGCGGCAGGAGACGCAGGGTTCGGGGACGCGCGGGTATCGTCCCTGAGCGACGGTCGCCGCGACGTCGGTGGTGTGTCGTCCTCGGCATCTCCGCCGAGGGTCTGTTCGGCGTCGCGAAGCCGCACCGGTCGGCGACCTTCGACCGTGCGACCGGTCGTGGCGCCACCCTCTCGCGGATGGACCGGTCGTCGGGGCCCGAGATCGCTTCACCCGTCCGGATGAGGCCGACGAAGATCGCCTACGGCGCGTGAGCGGAGATGAGCGCCTGCCGCCCATTCTTCGACCGGTCGCTTCTCGTCTCCGGGTTCTTCGGAAACTCGACGACGACGTGGGTCGACGGTCTCACCGGCGCGGTTCGGGGACGACAGCGGCGGAAGGTCGTGGGTGGAGTGCGAGGGGCGCCGAGGATCGCGGTGCGCTCCGAAAACGACGAAAGCCGCGGTTTCCCGCGGCTTCTTCGTGCTCTCCCGAGGAGGGAAATTGGAGCGGGCGAAGGGATTTGAACCCTCGACCCCAACCTTGGCAAGGTTGTGCTCTACCCCTGAGCTACACCCGCTTCCTGGGTAACGCCCGACGTCGCCGCCGGACGGGCGCTTCTATAGCAACAGGGGTGAGCGGGATGCAAGTCCGTTTTCGTCGGAAAGTGCCGGAAACTCCGAACGAGGTCGCCGAAACCACCAGAAAACAGCGGAAAGCAGCCATTCTACGCCTATCTTCGGGCCTCCGGGAGGCACTTTCGACGGCGATCGGGGGTGGTTTCGGGCGCCGTGAGGGTGTTCCGCCGGAGCCCGCGGCTCGGTGTCTGCGCCATTTCGTCAGAGCCGATCCACGGCTCGACCGCGCCGTGTGCGGGTCGAAGGCGAGGCCGCCGCGGCGCGCGTCAGCGGGGCGGGGCCGATGTGCGGAGGCGGTACCCTTCGCGGCGGAAACGGTCTAGAAGGGCGCGTCGTTTTCGCCCTCCGCCGAGATCCGCCCCATGCCGCTCACCCGCGCCGACCTCCTCGCCCGCTTCGTCGATCTCGGCATCGAGACCACGACCCACGACCATCCGGCGGTCTTCACCGTCGCCGAGAGTCGCGAGATCAAACACGCGATTCCCGGGGGACATTCGAAGAACCTGCTTCTCAAGGACAAGAAGGGCCGGGTGTTCCTGATCACGGCGGAGGCGGACGCGGCGATCGACCTCAAGGCGATCTCGGAGAAGATCGGCGCTTCCGGCCGCGTCACCTTCGGCAAAGCCGAGCTGCTGATGGACCTGCTCGGTGTCATCCCCGGGGCGGTGACGCCTTTCGGGGTGGTCAACGACGTCGAGCGGATGGTCACGATGGTCATCGACGCGCCGATGATGGATCACGAGATCCTCAACTTCCATCCGCTGGAGAACACCGCCACCACGTCGATCCGGCGCGAGGATCTGGTGCGCTTCCTCACCGAAACCGGCCACCCGCCGCTGATCGTCGCCGTCTCGAACGGCAGGATCGTGGTGGACGAAGCGGGTTGAGCGGGCTCGCGCCTGCGACCGATCGGCGTCCGGCGAGACGGGGTGATTGCGGATCGTCGGCTTTGACCCCATCTTTCTCTCCACATCCCGACACCTGCCGTGGTGAGCCGTCGCTCGACCCTGCGGCACCCCGAAACGATCTCGGAAAGACACGATGACCGGCCCGACCTTCTCCTACGGCTCCGCCTTCCCCTCGATGAAACCGGCCGCGGCGAAGCCCGCCGGCGGCGACGATCTGGTCAAGGAGACGACCACCGCGTCGTTCATCAAGGACGTCATCGACGCCTCCAAGGACGTGCCGGTGCTGGTCGACTTCTGGGCGGAGTGGTGCGGGCCGTGCAAGCAGCTCGCCCCGACGATCGAGAAGGTGGTGCGCGCCGCCAAGGGCCGGGTGAAGTTGGTCAAGATGAACATCGACCATCACCCGGAGGTGGCCGGGCAGATGGGCATCCGCTCGATCCCGGCGGTCATCGCCTTCAAGGGCGGCCAGCCGGTCGACGGCTTCATGGGCGCGGTGCCGGAGAGCCAGATCCAGACCTTCATCGACAAGGTCTGCGGTCCGGCGATGCCGTCGGACGCGCAGGCGCTGGTCGAAGAGGGCCAGGCGGCGCTGGCGGGGGGCGACGTGCAGACGGCGATCGAGCTCTTCGCTCAGGCCCATCAGATGGAGCCGGAGAATCTCGACGCGCTTCTCGGCCTCGCCGACGTCCATGTCGCCACCCGCGATCTCGACACGGCGCGCAAGCTTCTCGCCACCGTGCCCGCCGCTCAGGCGAAGGACCCGCGCGTCGCCGCCGTCCAGGCCCGCATCGCGCTGGCCGAGAAGACCGCCTCGCTCGGCGATCCGGTGGCGCTCGAGGCGCGCCTCGCCCACGACCCGAACGACCATCAGGCGCGCTACGACCTCGCGCTCCTTCTGGCGGCGACCGGCCACGAACAGGCCGCCGTCGACAGCCTGATCGAGATCGTCCGGCGCGAACGGGCGTGGAACGACGAGGCGGCGCGCAAGCAGCTCCTCACCTTCTTCGAGGCCTGGGGCCCGAAGGAGCCGGCCACTCTCTACGGCCGCCGCCGCCTGTCGTCGGTTCTGTTCTCCTGAGGAGCGGTGATGACGCGCGCCGGCAATCGATCCTACGAGGGTCCGGACGATCTGCCGGCGGTGATCCCCCTGTTCCCGCTGACCGGCGCGTTGCTGTTGCCGCGCCGGGCGTTGCCGCTCAACGTCTTCGAGCCGCGCTATCTCGCCATGGTCGACGCGGCGCTCGCCGGCGATCGGTTGATCGGGCTGATCCAACCGCGCATCGACGTGCCGGCCGGGGAACGGGAGAGACGGCCGCCGCTCGAGGAGATCGGCTGTCTCGGGCGCATCACCCAGTTCGCCGAGACCGGTGACGGGCGGTTGATCATCACCCTGATCGGTATCGCGCGCTTCACCATCACCGAGGAACTGGCGACCACCACGCCCTATCGCCAGGTCCGCTACGACTGCGGACCTTTCGCCGACGACTTCCGCACCGGGCTCGGCGAGGAGGCGGTCGATCGGCCGTCGCTGCTGACGACGCTCCGGGCCTATCTCGATGCCCACGAGATGACGGTGGAGTGGTCGCATTTCGAGGCCGCCTCCAACGAGACGTTGGTCGACGGGCTGGCGATGATGTCGCCCTGCGGGCCGCGCGAGAAGCAGGCGTTGCTCGAGGCGCCGAACCTCGCCACCCGGGCGGCGCTGTTGGTGGCGATCACCGAACGCTCGCTCGGCGCCGGTGGTGGCGACGGGGCGAAACCGCTGCAGTGAGGGGGAGCCGATGGCCGATGAAGTCGCAGTCGCCGAGGACCGCCGACGTGGCCGGCTCGATCCGCGACTGCTCGAACTGCTGGTCTGTCCGTTGACCCGCACGGCGCTCGCCTACGATGCCGACCGACAGGAACTGATCTCGCGCGCGGCGCGCCTCGCCTATCCGATCCGCGACGGCATTCCGATCATGCACCCGGACGAGGCGCGCGAGATCGAGCCGGGCGACTGATCGCTGCCCGGATATGCGGCAGCGTGCATCGCCGGTGAGCGGCTCGCGCCGGCTCGCGGACACCATTCGGTCTCCTTCCCCCTGGCACATCGCTTGCTGTCTCCGTTTCTCCATCGGCGCGGTCACCCCGACCCGCGATGGCCGTACCGGGCTGATCGCGCCCGGTACGATCCTCTGCCGGAGACGAGTGATGAAGCGCGAAGAGCTGACCGAGAAGATCCTCGACATCAAACGCGAGAAGGGCTGGAGCTGGGCCCACATCTGCAACGAGATCGGTGGCATGTCGCCGGTGCTGGTGGTCGGGGCTCTGCTCGGCCAGATGAAGCTGGTCAAGCCGCTCGCCGCCCGCACCGCCGCCCTGTTCGGGCTGACCCCGGCCGAAGAGGCGATGCTCAACGAGGTGCCGATGCGCGGCACCGGGACGCCGATGCCGCCGACCGATCCGTTGATCTATCGCTTCTACGAACTCGTCATGGTGAACGGACCGGCCTGGAAGGCGCTGATCGAGGAGGAGTTCGGCGACGGTATCATGTCGGCGATCGACTTCGACATGTCGTTCGAGCGCGAGCCCAATCCCAAGGGCGACCGGGTGCGCATCACCATGTCGGGCAAGTTCCTGCCCTACAAGTACTACGGTGCCGAACAGGGCATCCCGGAGTACGGCTTCAAAGAGAGCTGAGCGGCGCGGTGTCGACGCCGACCGTCGCGGAAGTGGAGCAGGGCTCCTTCGATCGGGTCGGTCGACCCGATCGGACCATGCATCAGGCCGGCCGGCGTTCGATCCCGGCGATGGCGCCGGCGAAGTCGGCGGCGTCGAAGGGCTCCAGGTCGTCCGCGCCCTCGCCGACACCGATGAAGTGGACCGGCAACTTGAAGCGTTCGGCGATGGCGACGAGGATGCCGCCACGCGCCGTGCCGTCGAGCTTGGTCATGACGAGACCGGTCACGCCGGCGACCTTGCCGAAGATCTCGACCTGATTGACCGCGTTCTGTCCCGTCGTCGCATCGA
>CALMFH010000085.1 GCA_937864925.1 uncultured Alphaproteobacteria bacterium
CTCGCCTATCTCGACTTCGCCGAGCGCCATCCCGGCGCCTACCGGGTGATGTTCCTCGCCGAACTGTGCGACGCCGGTCGCCATCCCGCGCTCGTGGAGGCGGCGAACCGGGCGCTCGCCGCCCTCGTCGCCCTCGTCGCGGCCGGCCAGGGAGACGGTACGGTGGGCCGCGATCGCTCTGCCGCGATCGTCGCCGCGGCGGTGTGGGCGGCAGTGCACGGCCATGCGTCGTTGTTGCTCGACGGGCAGATCCGCGACGGCGGCGGCGACGTCGCCGGCCCACCGCCCGCCGATCGCAGGTTCCTCGTCGCGATGATCGCCGCCGGCATCGCCCCGCGTCCCGAAACGGCCTGATCCCGCTGCTCGCGCACGCGGCCGTCACCGCCGGTCGCGACGCGGCTCACGCCCCGGTGACGATCGCGCCGCCGGACGTCGCCCACTCGCTCCACGAGCCGTCGTAGAGGGTGAGCCGCTCCTCCGGGACCCCGATGGCGAGGAGCGCCACCCACAGGATCGAGGCGGTGACCCCGGAGCCGCAGGTGCAGACGATCGGCCGCTCCAGATCGACGCCGGCGAGGGCGGTGCGGATCGTCGGCTCGTCGGCGAGCACAAGCCCCTTGACGAAGACGCCGGCCGGAATGCCGAGCGCGCCGGGCATGTGGCCGGAGGGGATGCCCTCGCGCGGTTCCGGCGCCGCGCCGGTGAAGCGTTCGGCCGGGCGGGTGTCGATCACCGTCGCGGTTCCCTCCGCCAGATGCCGGGCGACGGTCGCCATGTCGGCGAGCGGGCGGGGGTCGAGGCCGGAGCGGAACAGCGAGGGCGTCGGTGGCTTCGGGTCGTCGCGATCCATCTCGCGGCGCTCACGCATCCAGCGCTCGAAGCCGCCCTCGAGGATGCGCACGTTCTTCGCCCCGTAGAGCTTCAGCATCCACCACACCCGCGGTGCCGAGGCGAGGCCGGCACCGTCGTAGACGACGATTTCGTTCGTCTCGGCGAGGCCGAGGTCGCCGGCCATGCGGGCGAAGCTCTCGGCGTCCGGCAGCATGTGCGGTAGGCCGGTCGAGGTGTCGGCGATCACGTCGATGTCGAAATAGACCGCGCCGGGGATGCGCCGGATCTCGTATTCGACGATGGCGTCGCGCGGCACCGTCGGCTGATACCACGAGCCGTCGACGATCCGGAGGTTCGGCTCACCGAGACGGGCGGCGAGGTCCTCGGTGGAGATGAAGATCTGCGAGCGTTCGGTCATGCGGTCCTCGGGCGGGCGCACCGGGTGGCGGTCGGCCAACCGGTCGAGCGGCGGTCGGCGCCTACTTAACCGAAGTCGGCCGGCTCGGAGCGTTCACATCGCCGTGCGTCCCGTGCCCGGAAGGGCGACGCGGCGTCGCAGGCCGGGCCGGCATCGGCGATCGCGGCGGGCGGCGGGTGCGCCTCAGGGGCCGGTGGCCACGGCGGTCGACGGTGAAGCGCCCCATTCGCTCCACGAGCCGTCGTAGAGCGCCAGCCTCGACCGCGGCACGCCGAGGGCCTCGAGCGCCACCCAGAGGATCGCGGCCGAGACGCCCGAGCCACAGGAGGTGACGATCGGTCGGTCGAGGTCGACCCCGGCATAGGCGGCGCGCAGCGTGGCATCGGCGGCGAGGCGACCGTCGGCGTCGACCACCGCGGTCCACGGCACGTTCTTCGCCCCGGGCATGTGCCCGCCGCGCAGACCCGGCCGCGGCTCCGGTGCTTCGCCGCGGAAGCGTTCGGCCGAGCGCGCATCGACGACCGTCGCCGCGCCGGAGGCGAGCACGCCGACCACCGCGTCGAGATCGGCGATGCGGCCGGTGTCGATCATCGGGGTGAAGGTGGCGGCGACGGGTGGCTGCGGTGCCCCGGTGTCGAGCGGGCGGCCCTCCGCCTTCCACTTCGACAGGCCGCCGTCGAGGATGCGCACGTCGCCGGCGCCGTAGACGACGAGGTTCCACCACACCCGCGGTGCCGAGAAGAAACCGAGGCCGTCGTAGACGACGACGGACCTGCCGTCGCCGATCCCGAGCGCGCCGACGGCGCGTGCGAAGCTTTCGGCCGAGGCGAGCATGTGCGGCAGGCCGCTCGAGGGGTCGGCGATGACGTCGATGTCGAACCTGACGGCTCCGGGGATGCGTTCGGCGGCGTATTCGGCCGCGCCGTCCCGCCCCATCGTCGGCAGGTACCAGGAGGCGTCGACGACGACGAGGTTCGGCTCGCCGAGGCGGGCGGCGAGATCGTCGGTGGAGATGAGGAGGCGGGAACGGTCGGTCATCGGGAACCTCGTCGGGATCGGGCGACGATGCATAGCGCGTCGGCGGCGCGGGCGGGAGGGTGAAATCGCCGATCCCGGCATCTCCGGAAGCGGACGTCGGGACGGGGCGACGGCCCACGGCACGACGATCCGCATCGGACGCGTCGCGCCTGAAACAGAAAATTCAGGCGATCCCGGCAAGATCCCGGTCATGGACTTCGACGACGGATCCCGAGACCCTTGACCGACCTGCGACTGGACCGACCCCTCATGCCCGCAGCCCCCCGCGCGGACCTCGTGGTGCGCCTGATGAAGCCCAGCCCGCTGGTGATCGCGGTGGCGTGGGCCTTCATCGTCGCGCATTTCGCGGCGAAATGGGCGACGATCGGCGATGTCTTCTCCGACACCGACGATGCCATGCGGCTGGTCGAGGTGCGCGATCTCCTCGCCGGTCAGGGCTGGTTCGATCTCCACCAGTATCGCCTCGATCCACCCGCCGATCTGCCGATGCACTGGTCGCGCCTGGTCGACCTGCCGATCGCCCTCACGATCCGGCTCGCCGAAATGGTCGTTCCCACCGCGCTCGCCGAGAAGGTGGCGATGTATCTGTGGCCGACGTTGGTGCTGATCCCGGCGCTCCTCGCGGTGCGGCGCATCGCCTGCCGGCTCGGCGGCGACTGGGCGGCGTTGCCGGCGGTCTATCTCACCGCCACCTGCGCTCCGGTGATCGGCCAGTTCGTTCCCGGTCGCATCGACCACCACAACCTCCAGATCACGCTCACCCTGTGGCTCCTCGCCGTCCTGCTCGAGCCGCCGTCGCGCCGACGCGGGCTCCTCGCGGCCGCACTCTCGGCGGTGATGCTGGCGGTCGGTCTGGAGACGTTGCCGTTCATCGTCGCCGCCGCCGGGGCCGTCGCCCATCGTTGGGTGGTGGAAGACGATGGTGAGGAGGCCCTGGCCTACGGCCTCGGCCTCGCTTCGGGCACGCTCGCCATGATGGCGGCGACGTTGCCGCCGAAGCTGTGGACCATGGGCGCCTGCGATGCGCTTTCGGCCAACTACGCCGCTCTCGCGATGGTCGGCGGTTTCGGTCTCGCGGCGGGTGCTCGCGTGTCGCCGCAGGGCAGGGGGCTGCGCCTCGCCTTCCTCGCCGCGGTCGGCGGCCTCGCCCTCTTCGCCTTCGCCCTGCCGGAGCCGAGCTGCCTGCGCGGACCCTTCGGCCAGCTCCTGCCGGAGGTACGCGCCGTCTGGCTCGACGGTGTCACCGAGATCCAGCCCTGGCACGTCTTCTTCTCCGCCCACCGTGTCGATGCGGTGGTGGCGTTGATCCTGCCGGTGCTCGCCGCGCTCGCCACGCTGTATCTGGCACGCGATGGCGACCTGCGCCGGTCCGTTCCGTTCTGGGTGCTGGCCGGCGCCGCGGCCTTCGCCACGTTCGTCGGTCTGATCCAGATCCGCACCATCGTCTATGCCTGCGCTCTGTCGCTGCCGCTGGTCGCCGCCGCCATCGGTCGGTCGGCGGCGGACGGAGAGACGGCCGGGCGTTCGGCGACGGTGACGGTGTTGGTCGCCACCGTTCTCGCCTCTTCGTCGCTCGCCACCTACGTCATCGCCAAGCTCGTGCCGGCCTCCTGGCGCGCGGACGAGGCGTCGGTCACCGCGACCGCCGCCGTCGCCGATCCGACCGCGCCGACGGCATCCCCCACCGGCGCCGGCGCCGGAGCCGCGTGCATGACGCTCTCCAACTACGCCGGCCTCGCCGGCCAGCCGCCCGGCCTCGTCGCCGCCGAGATCAACCTCGGACCGTCGATCCTCGCCGCCACGCCGCATTCGGTGGTCACCGCCCCCTATCACCGGATGCAACGCGGCATCCTCGACGGCGATCGCATCCTGCGCTCGAAGCCGGACGAGGCGGCGGCCCTGATCGACCTGCGCCGGGTCGACTACGTGGCCTTGTGCACCGCCTCGACCTCCGCCGTCTCAGCGCGCGAGACCGAGCCCCAGAGCCTGCTGGTGGCGCTGACGGAGGGCCGGATTCCGTCGCGTTTCGAGGAGATCGGCGGGGCCGGGGTGATACGGGTCTTCCGCGTTCTGCCGGCGACCGCCTACGCGCAGTTGCGCGGATCGCTCGCCTTCGATCGGACGGACGCGACACCGGCGAGCGACGCGTTAACCGGCGATTGACCAAACGCGATCCGAACCGTGAGCCGAACCGGCCGCTTAACGGTTTATTGGACCGCTAAAATCATAATGACCTCAGTAACCGGCGCGGATCGATCCGGGACGAGAAGGCGGGGCGAGAACGATCTCGCCGCGCCCCTCGCGCCCCGGACCACCGCCGCGGGAAGCCCGAGGCGGGTCCCACCCGTCCGCGACGAGCCGGGTGATCCGGTCGAGGGATGCGTAACATGCGTGTGGATGCCGACGTTCTCGTCATCGGAGCCGGTCCGGCGGGCCTGACGGCCTCCTACCTTCTCAGCAAGCAGGGCAAGAAGGTGATCGTGCTCGAGCGCGATCCCCATCTCGTCGGCGGCATCTCCCGCACCGTGAACCACAAGGGATTCCTTTTCGACATCGGCGGTCACCGCTTCTTCTCCAAGTCGAAGGAAGTGGTGGCGTTGTGGAAGGAACTGCTGCCCGACGATTTCATCGAGCGCCCGCGCTCGAGCCGCATCTTCTACGGCAACAAGTTCTACAGCTATCCGCTGAAGGCCTTCGAAGCACTGACCAACCTCGGCGTGCTCCAGTCGTCCGCCTGCGTCCTGTCCTACGCGTGGGCACGGCTCAACCGCATCGAGAATCCCAAGACCTTCCACCAGTGGGTCCGCAATCAGTTCGGCGAACGGCTGTTCCGCATCTTCTTCAAGACCTACACCGAGAAGGTGTGGGGCATGGACTGCGACGAGATCTCCGCCGACTGGGCGGCGCAGCGCATCAAGGGCCTGAACCTCGGTGCGGCGGTGTGGAACGCGCTCACCCGTGGCCGCCGCAAGGCGCCGGCCGGGGGCGAGGAGGTGATCAAGACCCTGATCGAGTCCTTCGAATATCCGCGCAAGGGTCCGGGTATGATGTGGGAGGCGGCGGCGGCCAAGACCCGCGCCCAGGGCGGTGAGATCCTGATGGACCGCACCCTCGCCAAGCTCTCTCACGACGCGCGTACCGGCATCTGGACGGTGACCGCCACCCGGGGCGATGGTGGCGAGGAGAGCTGGACCGCCCGTCACGTCGTCTCCTCCGCGCCGATCCGCGAACTCGGCGATGCGCTGGCGCCGCGGCCGCTGTCGCTGTTCTCGGCGCGCTCGCTGAAGTACCGCGACTTCATCACCGTGGCACTGATCACCACACGCAAGGACCTCTTCGACGACAACTGGATCTACATCCACGATCCGAAGGTGAAGGTCGGCCGCATCCAGAACTTCCGGTCCTGGTCGCCCGAAATGGTGCCCGACCCGAACCTCGCCTGCCTCGGTCTCGAATATTTCTGCTTCGAGGGCGACGACATGTGGAACGCCTCGGACGAGGAACTGACGGCGTTGGCGACGCGCGAGATCGCCCAGATCGGTCTGGTCGCCGAGGACGAGGTGGTCGACGCCTGCGTGGTGCGCCAGCCCAAGGCCTACCCGGTCTACGACGACGACTACAAACACCACGTCTCGATGGTCCGCCTCGATCTCGAGCGGACCTATCCGACGCTGCATCTCGTCGGCCGTAACGGCATGCACAAGTACAACAACCAGGACCACGCCATGATGACGGCGATGCTGACCGTCGAGAACATCCTGGCGGAGAAGCGCATCTGGGACGTCTGGAACGTCAACGAGGACGCCGAGTACCACGAGGCCGGCGGATCGGGCGTGGCGGAGGCCCTGAAGAGCGAACGTCTGGTGCCGCGCAAGGTCGCCTGACCCGAACCTTGGACCGCGACGACGCCGGACGCGAACGAGGCCCGTGGAGCGCGAGTTCCACGGGCCTTCGTGCATCGAGCGGCGCTCGACGGCCCGTTTCGAAGGCCCCGACGGAGGGCGTCTCCGCGACCGTTTCGAGACGACGCGGGGCAAACGAACCAGGGCGCCCGAAGGCGCCCTCGTCGGGTCTGCTCGACGCGTGCGAGACGAAACGGGGCGCCCGAAGGCGCCCCGAAACGTCTGCCGTGATCCGAAGATCGATCAGCAGGAGTAGTACATCTCGTACTCGACCGGATGCGGGGTCATCTCGTAGCGCATCAGCTCTTCCCACTTGAGCTCGATGTAGCTGTCGATGAAGTCCGGATCGAAGACGCCGCCGGCGGTGAGGAAGGCGTTGTCCTTCTTCAGGCTCTCGAGCGCCTCGCGGAGCGAGCCGCAGACGGTCGGGATCTTCTTGAGCTCCTTCGGCGGCAGATCGTAGAGGTTCTTGTCCATCGCCTGGCCGGGATGGATCTTGTTGACGATGCCGTCGAGGCCGGCCATCAGCATGGCGGCGAAGGCGAGGTAGGGGTTGGCGGTCGGATCCGGGAAGCGGACCTCGATGCGCTTGGCCTTCGGCGAGTTGCCCCACGGAATACGGCCCGAAGCCGAACGGTTGCGGGCCGAGTAGGCGAGCAGCACCGGAGCCTCGTAGCCCGGGACCAGACGCTTGTAGGAGTTGGTCGACGGGTTGGTGAAGGCGTTGAGCGCCTTGGCGTGCTTCAGGATGCCGCCGATGTAGTAGAGGCAGGTCTCGGAGAGATCGGCGTACTGGTTGCCGGCGAA